>CALJKZ010000355.1 GCA_937983085.1 uncultured Gemmatimonadales bacterium | reverse complement strand
GCTTCGGCGTCACGGAGTTCGACAGCCGGATCCGCCAGGCGCAGCTTCGGACCGATCTGGATTTCCGGCCCACGCCGCGGTGGTCGTTCCAGACCGGCGCCATGGCGCAGCATCTGAAATACGGGAACTCCTTCATGACCGGGGGGACGGACTTCGGAGGGGGTCGGGGTACCGGCACGCTCCTCGGTAGCTACGTGCAGGCCCGGTGGACGAGCCCACGCAAGTGGCTCGTGGAGATCGGGCTCCGCGGCGATCTCTATGCCCCCGATCCCGGTTCGACGGTGTTCGAACCGGCGCCGCGGGTCGCGTTGAAGCGCTTCCTCGGGGGCGACGTGGCGCTGAAGATGGCGGCGGGGCGCTACACCCAGTTCCTCCACTCCCTCCGCGACGAAGAGCTCCCCCTCGGGCTCGACATCTGGGTTCTCGCCGGTGCCCGCGCTCCTCACACGGTCTCGGACCAGATCCAGGTGGGCATCGAGGGATTCCGGGACATCGACTGGTATTGGTCCGTGGAGGGGTATTTCCGCGACTTCGACGGGGTCGTCACCTTCAACGGCGCCGACGACCCCAACGACGACCTGGACGACATTCTCGGAGGCCAGGGAACCTCATGGGGCGTCGATCTCATGCTCCGCAAAGAGACCGGTGACGTCCAAGGGTGGCTGGCGGTCTCGTACCTCCGCGCCGAGCGGACCTTCCCCGACGCTCTCTCGCCCCTCGAGGAGAAGCCCCGGGTCACCTACCCTCCC
This sequence comes from uncultured Gemmatimonadales bacterium, assembly GCA_937983085.1. Classification (GTDB taxonomy): domain Bacteria; phylum Gemmatimonadota; class Gemmatimonadetes; order Longimicrobiales; family Gaopeijiaceae; genus UBA2589. The sequence continues at coordinate 17,095 of CALJKZ010000355.1, read as the reverse complement.
ATCTTCGATCGACGTGTGGACGCCGATCTGGTTCTCACGTACCCGGGACCCTGGGGATGGACCGGGGGCGTGCGCTGGAATCTCGGGACCGGCATTCCGTACACCCGCGCGCTGGGCTCCTACGCGTACTACCAGCCGCGGTACGTGGAGGGTGGGGGGCTCGACTGGACGGGTGACGATCAGGATACCACCGGCGGGTACGGCGTCGTCCTCGGCGATCGAAACTCTTCACGCTACCCCACCTACCACCGGCTCGACCTGAGCTTCCGACGCACCTTCACCAAGTCGTGGGGCGATCTCACGCCGTACCTGAACCTGGTGAACGTCTACAACCAGCGGAACGTCCTCTTCTACTTCTACGAGTACGAGCGGGACCCGCCGGTCCGTTCGGGGATCTCCATGTTTCCCGTGCTTCCCACCATCGGGTTGGAGGTGTCGTTCTGATGCGGCGCCCGGTGCTCGCGATGGCCGTGCTCGCAGCCGCCTCGGCGTGTGAGCTGCAGGAGATCACGGTAGTGGACGTCGAGGAGGTCGTCGTCGCCGAGGTCTACGCCAACGTGGCCGCCGATCCGGCCCAGAACGAGCTGCTGGCCTTGCTCCATCAGACGCTGGGAAGCGAGGACATCGACGCGGCCGAGGCCGACCTGGTGGGTGCCCGGATCACGGTCCGACGCCCCTCCGACGGACTCGCCATCGCGCTGCGCAACGCGGCCATCACCGAATGCATCGAGGAGGAGCGCACCGATCTGCCCCAGGCGTGCTTCCTCGCCGACTCCGTCGATGCAGCCCGCCTGGCACCGGCGGACCTCCTCACCCTCGAAGTCCAGTTGGTGGGTGGGGGCATGCTCGAGGGCGAGACGCGGGTGCCGGGCACCTTCCAGCTGCCGGGCTTTCCCGCCGAATGCCGCCTCGTTCCCGACACCCTGCTGCCCCTCCGGTGGACCCGGGCCGCGGGAGCGTGGGCGTACGTGAACGAGACCGCCATCGGCGGGCTTCCCGAGGCCCTCCGATCGGAGGGGATCGTCGTCCGGGAGGACCCGCTCTACCTCCTCGGGCTTTCCATTTCCGACGCCGACACCACCATCGCCTTCCCATCGGAGTTCGGCGTGTTCAACCGCTTCGATCTCGACCAGCAGCTGGCCGTGCGTCTCCAGAGGGGTCTCCCGGCCGGGGCCGATGCCGAGATCACGGTGACGGCCGTGGACCGGAACTACGTGAACTGGGCCAGGGGCGGAAACTTCAACCCCTCGGGGCAGGTCCGCGTACCGAGCCTCCGGGGCGACGGCTCCGGGGTCTTCGGCTCCACGGTGGGTCGCCGTCTCCTGGTGACCACCGACTCGGACGCGGCCTTCCCCGCCTGTCCCGGAGTCGGTAGCTAGACCTCGCCGCTCAGGCTCCCTCGTCGGGTACCACGTAGATGTGGCGGGCCAGTTCGTCGGGTACCCGACGAGCTTCGGTGTCTCCGGTCACCGAGACGTTCACGAAGCCGTCGACTCCGGGATCGGCGTTGACGACGACCCGGGCACCGGGCACGAGCCCCCCCTCCGCCATGGAACGCAGGTCGGAAGAGTCCTCGTCACGGACGGCTCGGATGAGCACCCGGTCGCCGGCCCGGGCATCGGCGAGGGTCGCCAAGTCCGTGGGCTCGATGTCGCCGGCCCGAGTGGGAATGGGCGCGCCATGGGGATCGTGGCTGGGGAAATCCAGGGCGCGGGCCATCTGCTCGATGAGCATGTCCGACGCGGCATGCTCCAGGCGCTCCGCCTCGTCGTGCACGTCGTCCCAGCTGTAACCGAGCCGCTCGCACAGGTAGGTCTCGAGGATCCGATGTCGGCGGAGGATCTTGAGTGCCTCCGTGGACCCGGCGTCGGTGAGGCGGACCCCCTTGTAGGGCACGTGCTCCACGAGTCCCGACTCGGCCAATCGCTTGATCATGCCCGTGACCGAGGCCGGCTGGATGTCCAGCGCCTCGGCGATGGCCGAGGTGGACGCCGGGTCGTCGGATTCGCACAGGGCGTAGATCGCCTTGAGGTAGTCCTCGACGGAGCGGGAGAGAGGCCGGACGGTCATGACCGAAGCTTACCGTCGCCGGTGGGGGGCGTCGACCCGGGGCATCGACGGCGCGGAGGAGGCTGCACCCGGGAGGTACGGCCTCGAGGTCGAAAGACTATCTTTCTCCCGTACCCATCGGGTATCATCTTTGGAGACGCCCTCGACGCGACTCCTCCTCCCGGGGGTCGCTTTTTGCGCGCCGCCTGGACAAGCGCCGACGACAGCCGATGCCTGAATCCGACAAGGTAAAGCCGTATCACGCCAAGGAAGCCGCTCCCGGCCAGGAGGCCGCGGACGTGGTTGCCGAGGTGCTGAAGCATGCGGAGGCACGGGAGCAGGCGTCGAAGAAGAAGGTCATCCCCAAGGGGCCGCCCAAGTGGATGCTGCCCCTCACCCTGAATCTCGGCGTCCTGGCGTTGTACTTCCTCATCGCCCAGCCCGACTTCCTGGTGCTGAATCCGGTGGACGACCCTCGGCCGTCGGCGGAGGTGATCGAAGCCGAGAAGCGTGGTCTCTACTTCGAGATCATGAAGATCCTCAACCACCAGCGCGAGACGGGTCGCCTGCCCGCCACGTTGGCCGAAATGGGCAGCCCCCTGGCGGATCAGGGGGTGGACTATACCGTACAGGGTGACTCGAGCTTCCTGCTCATCAAGACCGTGCAGGGCGAGACTATCATTTTCGATTCGGCGCAGGACGACCCGGCGGAGTGGGTCGGCAACTTCCTGATTCCCGGGTGACGACCATGCGAACCCCGAGAGACCGGCGCAGGCACGCCAAGAGCGGCTTCTCCCTCATCGAGCTTCTCATGGCGGTGTCCATCGTGGGCATTCTCGCCGGGTTGGCCATCCCCAACCTCCGCAGCATGACCTTCCGCGCTCGCGCCACGTCCGTGGCGGGCGACATCGAGGTGGTGCGCATTTCCACCGCCCAGTACAACGCCGACATGAGCGCGTGGCCGGCCGAGGCTGCCGCCGGCGTGGTTCCCCCGGAGCTCAACGGCTTCCTACCCGACGGCTTCTCGTTCGCCGGCGACGGGTACGAGCTGGACTTCGAGCGGCTGGCTCCGGTGGTGATCCCTGGTGACCCCACCACCAACCAGGTCATCGGGGTGGCGGTGACCGCCGATACCGACGAGTTGTCCAACGCCATCGTGGAGCTCCTCGGCGGCGGGATCCTCTTCTCCGTGGGCCGACGACACACGTTCGTCATCGATCGCTCGTAGCCTCCCGTCCGTGGCGCCCCGCACGCCACGGAGGGTTTCACGATCGTCTCCACGCCCCATGTGACAAACCGCACGGGTCGGTGTATGACTGTGCGAACCCAACCGAACGGGCACCCTGCCATGCGTTACGAAAAGTCCACAGAGGGAATCCGGGTCCAGGTGCGACCCCGCTACTCCCTGGCCGATTCGGATCCGGCCGACGGGATGTTCGTCTTCGCATATACCGTGGTCATGGCGAATGAGGGCGAGGACACGGCACAGCTTCTCTTCCGCCATTGGCGGATCCACGACGCTGCCGGGGACGATTCCACCGTCGACGGCGAAGGGGTCATCGGCGAGCAGCCGATTCTGGCCCCCGGCGAGTCCCACGAGTATCAGAGCTACTGCGTGCTCCGCTCCCCCGTGGGCTACATGGAGGGGTACTACACCTTCGCGCGCCGCGGGGGCGAAGAGTTCCGCGTCGAGGTGCCGCGGTTCCACCTGAACGGTCCCCTGGTTCTCCCTGGGACGTACAGCCCGGTCTTCGACGAGGACGAAGAGCCTGACGTCCTCCACTGAGGGGCCGACCCGGTCGGGACCCGCCCTCGTGGAACCCCGCCCGGCGTCACGGTTAATCGATGTCGGCCAACCCGAGACCCGAACAGTCGAGCAGTCACCATCGTGAATGATTCCGTAGCCGTCGACGCCAAACGGATCCTGCTTCGCTACGGTGCTCCCATCGTCATCCTCGACGACGTCACCGAGGCGCATCGGATCGAGTTTGCCCGCGAGATCGCCAAGACGTCGCTTCCCGAGCGCCAGACTCGCCTCCGCGAGCTCCTCGTGGAACACGGCTACATCGTGGAAGACGACGACTAGGCGTCACTCGGTCGTCAGGGTCAACTCGACCACTCTCGTCGCGTCCAGCGGCAGCTGAACCGGGACCTTCGTCCGGCGTCCCACGCTCTCCACGTCGAGCTCGGCCGGTACACCGTCCACGCGGACCTCGGTGACGTTTCCCGACACCAGGGGCTCGAAGACGAGCAGGGGCGGAACCGACGCCACCGTGGGCTCGATCTCGAAGCGTACACCCCCCCGAGTGGCCTCGTACCTGAGTGCGATGGCGCTGCTCCCCAGCGTGATCCCCATGGCCTCGAAGCGCGTCAGGTGAACAGGCAGGCGAGGAGCTAGCCGGATGCGGCCGGCGGCTGAATCGGCCCGAATACCCAGGATGCCAGAAGCCAGTGTCGTCAGGAGGTCGACGGCGAGGGACGGGGCCTCGGCGATCCAGGGGGGATCATCGTTCCACAGTGTGACGACCCTCCCGGAGCCATCCACCAGCTGATTCCGCCAGCCCACCCAGGCCGCATCGGGGTCCCGGACAGCCGGATCGAGATCTCCGGCGAGGAGGCGTTCGAGACGGGTCGTGTCGGCGGCCGTGGGGTCTCCGCTCGGGTCCACCCCTCGTTTCGGGGAGCCGGACGCTCCGGCCATGGGAAGCGGTCGGCCCGCTATGGGAAGGGACCGGCCGGCCATGGGAAGAGACGGACCGGACGTGGGGAGGGACCCCCCTCCCTCAGAGGGCCCTCCAGCGAGTCGGCGCGTCGACAGTGCTCGAAGTCCCGCCACCGTCGCCGGGTCGCCGGACAGATGCAGGGCGTCGGCGAGCTCGGTGGCGGCGAGGGCAACCAGGCTCGAGGAAGGGATCGGGGGGGCGCTCGGGTCGACCCAGCGGCGGGCACACGTGCGGGCCGCCGACGTCTCACCGAAGACGGCGGCGTGTCGAGCTGCCACGAGGGCGTGGTGAGCGGTGCCCTCGACCATGGAGGCCAGCACGGCTGCGCTGACGTCCCGATCCCCCACCGCCGTCGCGGCCAGGCCGACAGAGAGGGCGGACTCCTGGCTGGACTCGGACCCCAGACGCCGGGCCTCTCCCGCCAGCCGTACGCGAAGCCACGCGACGGCGTCGTCGACCTCCGACACCCCCGTCCGCAGTCGGAGGCCATCGGGTGGTTCCGACGTGGCGCGCACGGCGTGGCTGCGCGCGTGGCGGGCGGCTCCGAGGGGTGCTGCCTTCCCACCGATCCTGAGGCCCACGAGAAGGGTGACGTGCTCCCCGGGCTCGGGCGTGAAGCGCGCGCACACGGCGCCATCCACCGCGTCCAGCTCCACCCGGGCGGCCGCCGGCGCCAGGCTGAGCTCCATTCCGACGGAGTCGGGCACCTTGGTGGACACGGTCCCGTCGACCTTCCCGAAGGCGTCCACGGTGACGCCGTGGGCGTCGGTGGTCCTAGCACCGTCGGCGTCGTGGAGGACGACCTCGACGACTTCGGGCCCCCCTCCGGCTCCTCCATCCCATTGGACCACGGCGAGGGGGAGCGTGGGTGTGGCCAACACCGTCTCCACGATGCCGCCCCGCGGAGAGGCAAAGTCCCGGCGCGACATGCCGGGGTAGTGGACCAGGTTCGCCGCCGTTCCCTCACCATCTCCGCGAATGGTGGCGAGGCGACGCGTACCGTGGCCCACGTGAAGCCCCGGGCGGCTGGCGGTACCGTGGACCCAGACCGTCTCGCCCTCGAGGAGGAAGGGAAAGACACCGGCCGGTCGCGCGTCGTGAAGCCCCGGTACGGTGGGATCGAGGAGGGGGATGGCGTCCATGGGCCTACTCGATCTCCAGCGATCGGAGACGGTTCAGGGCGGAGGCCAGCTCGAATCGGCGGAAAGCGGCCAGGGTGCCCAGACGCCGGGAGCCGAGGACGTCGAGGCCTTCGCTGCGGATGCGTTGCTCCATCCAGTCCAGGATCTCGGGTACGGTTTCGTGTTCGGAGGGAGCCGATGGAAGGAGGGCCAGGGCCATCCCCACGGCTCGGGTCTGGCTGCGGAGCATGAGCTGCTCCACGGCCGCGAGATCCACGGTGTCGCCGCCGAAGAGAAGCGTGCGGTCGTCGGGGACCTTCACGAAGGTCGAACGACGACCGCGGGACGAATCGATGGACGATCGGACCGGCCGTCGGGACGCCGGCCGGGTCGGAGGGTCGGAGCGTTCGTTTCGTCGGCCGGTGGGCAGTCGTCGGGCCACGTCCCTCGCTTCATCGGTCACGTCTTCGGGCAGGTAGTCGCGCATGCGGATCACGCAGTCGGCCTCGTCGAGATAGTCTCCACTGCCTCCCAGGACGAGGACCGTGCTCAGCTTGTGGCTTCCATGCAGCAGCCGGACGCTGTCGACGAAGGGCGTGATGGGCTCGGCTTCGGGCGGCACCAGCACCTGCATGCGGCGATCACGGATCATGAAGTTGGTGGCGGAGGTGTCCTCGTCCACCAGGAGGACCCTCGCGCCGGCTTCCCAGGCCTCGACGATGGACGCCGCCTGACTCGTGGACCCGGAGGCATTCTCCGTGGCGAAGGCGGTGGTGTCGCGTTCGAAAGGGAGGCCGTCGATGAAGGGCGTGATGTCCACGCCGACGACGCTCCGTCCGTCCTCGGCGCGCACCTTCACGGTGTCGGCCCGCGAAGCCACTCGCTCCCGTCCGTCCCCCGGCGCGTGATTGAAGACTCCGGACTGGAGGGCCCGGAGCACGGTGCTCTTGCCGTGGAACCCCCCGCCCACGATGAGCGTGACGCCGCTCGGCACGCCCATTCCGCTCACCGGTCCGGCATTGGGCAGCGGTATCGTCACCCGGAGAGACGGCGGCGACGCGAAGGGGACGACGTCTCCGGTGTCGAGAGGCCGGTCGTCCACACCGCTGCGACGGGGTAGCCGGGCTCCGTCGGCGACGAACGCCACGAGGCCGCGTGACGTCAATGCAGAACGAAGGGCATCGCCGTCCTCGTTGGCGGCGGCCCAGCGCTCCACCTCCTCGGCCGTGTGGGATTCCGCGACGAGGGTGGCCTGGACGACGTCCACGACGTCCGCGGTGATGAGTTCCACGGCCTCCCTCCCGGCGATCCGTCGTCCCTTCGCCGGCAGCCCCACCGCGAACCGGGCTTCCACGCCGCCCTCTTCGTCCACCTGCACGGCTGTTTGGGGCAGGACGAGTTGACCGAGGGACTCCATTCGGATCGTGCCGCTACGGCCACTACCGCGCCGGCGGGAACGGTCGTCGGCCTCCCGCCGGAAGGCTCGGGCGAGGAGGGCCGCCGTGCCCCACCGCCGCGCCTCGTTCGCGTACGCGCCGGCGTGAAGTCGTACCCGCTCGGGGGGGATCTCGACACGCACACGACTCGGGTCGGCGAAGGGGTCACCCTGGACGTGGTCGAACGACAGGGAGAAGCCGGAAAACTCCCATGCGCCGCCGAGCTCCTTGTACGCCGTGTAGCCACGACCGTCGATACGGTGCAGCAGGGCGACGAGATCGTCGGCTTCGCGGGATGATGACATGGAGGGTGCTGTGGATGGGCGGCGATTCCTCGCGTCGGGTCCGAATCGTACGTTCTTCCCATGCAAGACCGTAGACGTGGACGCCAGGAACGGTGGGCAGTGCTGGTCGCCGCCCTCGTACCGTTGGCGTGTGCCGGCGGCTCCCGGGCCGGAGACGTTCCGGTCTTCTCTTCCGTCGCGGAGGCTTCCGGGGGCATGGTGGTGACCGGGTCCCCCTACGCCACCGAGGCCGGCCTCCGCGTCCTCGAGAAGGGCGGTAACGCCGTGGATGCCTCGGTTGCGGCGGCCTTCGCGCTGGCGGTGGCCGAGCCCACCCAGTCGGGTCTCGGGGGGCGCACACAGGTCCTTCTACGCACGACCTCCGTGTTCGTCGTGGCGACCGCCGGCGGGACCGAAGTGCCGGCGGGGCACGAGGGGGACAGGGCCCCGACGGGGGAGACGGGGTACGCCGCCGTGGGCATTCCCGGCACCGTGGCGGCCCTCGTGAAGGTGCATGCCGAACACGGAGCGCTGCCCCTCGCCGACGTCATGGCACCGTCCATCGGGTGGGCCGAGGGAGGCGTGCTCTTCCCCGAAGGCGAACGACGCCGCCTGGAGGATCTCATCGAGGAGGAGGGGCCGGAGTCCCCGGTGGCGGCGCTCTTCGCTCCCGGACCCGACGGCCGTCTCGTCCAGCCTGCCCTCGGCCGTACGCTGCGAGCCATCGCCGCCGGCGGACACGACGGCTTCTACCGTGGTTCCGTGGCACAAACCATGGTCGACGACATTCGGCGTGGCGGTGGCTTCGTCACCGCGGAGGACCTGACCGCTTACCAGGCTCGCGAAGGCAGGGTCGGCGCAACGTCGGTGGCGGGCCACCACGTCGTCGGGAGCTATCTGCCGGCGTCGGGCATCACCGTCGCGCAGATCCTGGGCATCCTGGACCGGACCGACCTGCCCGCCGACGAAGGTGCGTGGACCAAGGTGGTGGCCGAGGCACTCGTCGCGGGCTTCGAGGACCGGGAGCTCGCCGAAGCCATGCCTCCGGACGTGGCCGTTGCGTGGCTGACGTCCGACTCGCTCTTGGCGAGGCGCGCCCGGGAGGTGGAGGAGGCGACGAGGAGGGGGCGGGGTCCGGGTGTAGAGGCGGCGACAACGGAGCGCACCGAGCCTCCCTTCACGAGCCACCTCTCGGTGGCCGACGCCCAGGGCAACGTCGTCGCCCTCACCCAATCCCTCGGCCCCTCCGGCGGGGCCAGGGTCGCCACCCCGACGTTGGGGTTCCTGTACGCGTCCACGCTGGGCGGGTACCTGACGGCCGGAGGCCCGGGGTACCGACCGTGGTCGTCGCAGGCGCCCCTTCTCGTGATGGCGGACGACGGCCCGGTCCTGGTGGCGGGGGGAGCGGGCGCTCGTCGGATCATCTCGGCCCTCGTGGCAACGCTGAGCCGGGTCCTCCACCGGGGAGCGGCCATCGGGGAAGCGAGTACGGCTCCGCGCTTCCACCCCACCGGAGGGCGCCTCTACATCGAGGAGGGATGGGGCGTCATCGACGCCCTCGAAGGGACGGCAGGGGAGGTGGTTCCGCGGGACCGCAGCTACTTCGCGCGGCTGAACCTCATCGAGATCGAAGGCGGCCGATGGCGTGGCGTCGCCGAGGCGGGATGGAGCGGTGCGTCGGCGGCAGGACCGCGTTAAGATCGCCGCGTTGCTCGACCGCACCCCCCGCACTCCGAGACATCGATGACCGCCCGACGCTCCTCTGTGCCCCTCCCTTCGACGCGCGTCGCCGTGCGCGCCCTGCTTTGGGCTCTCGCGCTGGTGGTCTCGTCGACACCCCTCGCTGCCCAGGAGTCGACGCTCATCCGCAACGGTCGACTTCTCGACGGCAGCGGAAACCCGTGGATCCTGGCTGATGTCCTCATCGTCGGAGACCGCATCGAGGCGGTGGGCGACCTCGCGGGGCGGGACGCCGACCGGGTCATCGATGCCACGGGGCTGTACGTGGCCCCGGGCTTCATCGACTCCCACTCCCACGCCGGCGGAGGGCTGGCTTCGGAAGGGCTGAGCCATGCCGAACCACTGCTCGCCATGGGGCTCACCACCGTGTTCGTGAATCCGGATGGAGGCGGCCCGTCCGACATGGCGGGGCAGCGCACCGCCCTCATGGAACACGGTCTCGGCGTCAACGTCGCCCAGCTCGTGCCTCAGGGGTCGGTTCGGCGTGCGGTCATGGGAACGGCCGACCGCGCGGCCACATCCAGCGAACTCGATCGGATGAGGCGCATCGTTCGGGAGGGCATGGAGGCCGGAGCGTGGGGGCTCTCTTCGGGCACCTACTACGTCCCGGGTAGCTACACGCCTCCCTCGGAGATCGAAGAACTCGCAAAGGTCGTGGCGGAGTTCGGCGGCGGCTACACGAGCCACATCCGAGACGAGTCGACGTACAGCGTGGGGCTCATCGCGGCGGTGGATGAAGTCATCGATGTCGGGAGGGCCGCACAGATTCCGGTGGTACTCACCCACGTGAAGGCTCTCGGTCCCTTCGTCTGGGGATACGGGGACGCCATCGTCAAACGGGTGGAACGGGCGCGTGAGGCGGGGATTCAGGTCTTCGCCGACCAGTACCCCTACACGGCGTCGGCCACGGGGCTCGATGCCGCCCTTCTCCCCCGGTGGTCCCAGGCGGGCGGCCGTGACTCCCTCCTGTCGCGCATGGACGACCCCGCCAGCATGGCGCGCATCCGTGAGGGAATGGTGGAGGGACTGGCCCGCCGCGGAGGGGCCGATCGTATCCAGTTCCGGAGATTCCGACCGGACCCGTCCATCGAGGGTCGCCTTCTGAGTGAGCTGGCCGCCGAGCGCGGAGAGAATCCCATCGACACCGCCATCCACCTCATCCGGTCGGGCGGCGTGAGCATCGTCTCATACAACATGCACGACGACGACCTCGAACGGCTCATGGTCCAGCCGTGGACCATGACGTCGTCCGACGGTGACCTGGTCCCCATGGGCGTCGGCGTGCCCCACCCCCGCACGTATGGGGCGTTCGCCCGGAAGATCGCCCTGTACGCCCGCGACCTGGGCGTCGTGTCGTTGGAGGAGGCCGTCCGCAGCATGACATCCCTCCCGGCGCTGGTGTTCGGCATGGCGGATCGTGGGGTCCTGCGCCAAGGGGCCGTGGCCGACGTCGTGGTGTTCGACCTGGCGGCGGTGCGGGAGGTCGCCGAGTACACCGATCCGCACCACTACTCGGAGGGCATGGTCCACGTCTTCGTGAATGGCGTCGCCGCCATCTCCGATGGCGTGTTCACCGGTGAGCGTCCGGGGCGGGTCCTGACGAAGTAACCCGCTCGAGGCACCTCGGTGGATCTCTGCTCAGCGACCCTTGAAGTCCGGGGGGCGCTTCTCGTGCCACGCCCGTAGCCCCTCCTTCACGTCGTCCGACGACGCACACTCGTCCACCAGGCGGGAGAGCTCGGAGGGATCGGCTTTGCCGGCGGCCAGGGCCAGAAGGCCCCGTTTCATGTTGCGAACGGCAAGGGGGGCCAGCGCGCCGATGGCACGGGCGAGGGCGTCCACTTTGGCGTCCAGGCCTGCGCCGTCGGTGAGATGCGTCAGGTACCCGAGGCGCAGGAGCTCTGGGCCGTCCATCTCCTCGGCGGCCAGGAGGATCCTGCTCGTCGCTCCAAGCCCCAGGCGGGTGACGTACCTCTGAAGGCCGCCCGGTGGATAGCATACGCCGAGCCGGGCAGCCGGCACCGAGAGTCTCATGTCTTGCACGCCGACCCGCAGATCGCAGCAGAGCGCCAACTCGGCTCCGCCCCCGTACACGCTCCCGCCGATGCGCGCGACGGTCGGGACAGGGAAGGACGCCACGCGCTCGGTGAGGGTTTCGAAGACGGCCCCGCTCATGCGGCCGCTCTCCATTTCTTCCAGTGCGGCGCCGGAACAGAACGTCCGATCCCCGGCCCCGGTCAGAACCAGGACGCGTACGCCGTCGGCCACGGCCTTGTCGAGGGCGCCCGCCAGGGCGTCCACGTCGTCGCGTCCCAGGGCGTTGTGCCGGTCGGGCCGGTCCAACGTGACCACGCTCACGGGACCCTGTCGGTGGTACCGGATGCCGGACGACTCTCGATGGGGGTTCACGGCCGCACTATACGGACGGCGGTCTCGATCCGCAGGGGGTTCGACTCGGGACCGGCGGTCCTGTACCATTGGCCACCTGAACGGAACCGAGGCCACTCACCGGAGGACCAGCGTTGGGCGCGATCCGCGACTTCATGGAACGCCACTACCGCCACTTCAACGCGCGCGAAGTGGTGGACGCGGCGAAGGCGTACGAGGCTCACGTAGATGCGGGCGGCAGAATGCTCGTGGCAATGGCCGGCGCCATGTCCACCGGGGAGTTCGGCGTAATCCTTGCGGACATGATCCGCGCCGGGAAAGTCCACGCCATCTCGTGCACGGGGGCGAATCTCGAAGAAGACGTGTTCAACCTCGTTGCACACGACGACTACGAGATCATCCGCTCGTGGCGTGAGCTCTCCGCTTCCGACGAGCAGGAGTTGTACGACCGCGGGATGAACCGCGTGACCGACACGTGCATTCCGGAAACCGTCATGCGCCACATCGAGGGTCGGTTGCTCCAGCGCTGGAGAGCGGCGGCCGAAGAAGGCCGCCGACTCATGCCCTCGGAGTTCCTCTTCGAGGTCCTGTCCGACGCGACCCTGGAGGAGCACTACCAGATCGACCCCTCCCACTCGTGGATGCTGGCCGCGAAGAAGGCCGGGATCCCCGTCTACTCCCCGGGCTGGGAGGACTCCACCACCGGCAACATCTTCGCCGCCAACGTCCTGGCCGGGAATCTGCCGGGTCACGGCTGCGTCAAGTCGGGCACCGAGCAGTTCGCCCATCTCATCGATTGGTACCGGGCGAACCACGGTGACGGCGAGCATCCGTCCGTGGGCTTCTTCCAGATCGGGGGAGGCATCGCGGGTGACTTCGCCATCTGCGCCGTACCGTGCATCACCCAGGACCTTCGGGAGGAGGTCCCGTACTGGGGCTACTTCTGCCAAATCACCGACGCTCAACCGTCGTACGGGGGCTACTCGGGCGCGCCAGCCAACGAGAAGATCACCTGGGGGAAGCTCGAGCCGAGCACCCCCCGCTTCGAGATCAACTCGGACGCCGCCATCGTCGCCCCTCTCGTATGCGCGTGGGTCCTCGGGCGGTAGCCCGTCGTCACGAATCCGTGGGGATGCTCGTTCACCGGGCATGAACCATCGCCACCGACGTCCGTCCGTCCGTGCAGCCGCCGCCGTGGCCATGGGTCTCTGCTTGGCTCTCGTGGGGTGTGGCTCGTCGGACCTCTTCGGACCCGATGCGCCTCAAGGCATCGAGGGGATCGCCCTCCGGGGACCCGTCTGCCCGGTGCAACGCCCGAACGATCCTGCGTGCGAGCCCCGTCCCCACCAGGCCGAGGTCGTCGTCCTTTCCGGGTCGCGCTTCGTCACGTCGTTTCGCACCGGTGCCGACGGCCGGTTCCGCGTCGGGCTTCCGCCCGGGCTCTACCTCCTCGTGCCCGAGAGCGGGAACCCGTTCCCCGTCGCTGCCGAGGAGGAGGTCGAGGTGGTGCCGGAGATCTACACCGAGGTGACCCTCTCCTTCGACACCGGGATCCGCTGAACGGACGGGAGGGCTACCGCCGACGGAGGTGGAGTCAGCCCTCGAGCTGATCCTTCAGGGCACCGAGCCGTTCGCCCCAGTACCGCTTTCGCTCCTCGGCCGTGTCGGCGTCGGCGAGCTTCCGGTTTTGGAGGGACACGGAACTCTTCGCCTCGCCCTTGCCCGTGAAGTAGGCGTCGAGCGCGGTGCCGTCGTCCAGGCCCATCCGGAGGGACTTGGGTCGATTGGCGGTTCGGATCTCGACTCCGACGTCCAGCCAGGTGCTCCGCTGGTCGTCCTCGGCGAATGCGTCCCAGAGGCGCTCCACGGGCACGGCGAACGTCTTGCTCTTGTTCACCTCGTAGTCACCGTCTCTCCGCTGACCCACGTCCCGAAGTCCCCGGAACCGCTCGTACGCCACGGTGACCGACTGGGCCCACCATCCACTGACGCCGTCGTGTGTCTCGTGGACCCAGGCCGCGATCTCCTTGTGGGGCCAGGAGGCTGCGCCGGCGTCGTCCAACGTCGATGCCCACTCGGCCCAGTCCTTTCCGGTGGCCTTCCGAACGGCCTCGTCGGACATCCCGGCGACGGTCTCGTGGTCCGCCGGCAGCCCTTCGCGCGCGCCGCTCACGAGGCGGGCCCTGCGAAGCCCACTTCGGCCACAACCAGAAGGAGGGCGCGCTGGACGGCGAGGAAGGCGACGGCCAGGGTCCGCAGGAGCGGAGACGGGGCAGGCCGGAACGGTACCGGCGGGGCGGTGGCAGGGCGCAAGGACGGGGCTCCTGAGATCGGGTCGTAACGGCTCGGTGCCCGGTACCATACAGGGTGCCTGGCACCCGGGTCCACCCGGGCCGACGGGCGGCTTCGAGGGAGGGTCCACGGACCCGGCGTCGCGGAACGCAGGCCCGCGGTTCTCGGGTTGCTGCGCCGATTTGGGACGGCGATACTCCGGGCCGGAAGGAGTACTCTCCCTCCCCGTGCCGAGCCGACGATGACCGACCGCGAAACCTCCCACGCCACAGCCGCACGCCGTCCCATGGACGACGAGATCTCCCTGTGGGAGGTCCTGGCGGTGCTGTTGCGCCGACGGGGCACCATCGTCCTCACCACGATCCTCGTAACGGCGCTGGCCGTGGCGGTCACGCTCCTTCGAGCCGACGAGTTCACGACGGAAGCGAGTTTCCGACCCCAGGGCTCCGAGGCTTCGGGCTCCCAGCTCATGGCGCTGGCGAGCCAGTTCGGCGTGAACGTGCCTGGGGGCGGGGAAGAAGCGAGCCCGGCCTTCTACGCCGAACTGCTGGTATCCCGTGAGATCCTGTCCCGGGCGGCCACCCGACCGTACGAGGTGGACGGCGAGGGCACGGTCCTCCTGAAGGACCTGCTGGAGATCGAGAGGGAGACCGAGCCGCTGCGGGATGCCGCAGCCATCAACTGGCTCCGCGAGGAGGCCCTTTCGGTGGCCACCGGGCGCGAGACGGGAACCGTCACGGTATCCGTCACCACCGAGTGGCCGGATCTGTCCAAGGCCATCGCCGACGAGCTCCTCGCCGAGGTCGCACTCTTCAATCTGAACACCCGGCAGTCCCAGGCGGCCGCCGAGCGCGCCTTCATCGAGGAGCGGGTGCAGGAAGCCGAGGACGAGCTGGAGGCGGCCGAGGAGGAGTTGCGGGTGTTCCTGGAATCGAATCGCCAGTGGCAGGACTCGCCCCTCCTGACCTTCCGTCAGCAGGCCCTCCAGCGTGAAGTGACGCTGCGGAGCTCGGTCCTCACCACGCTGGTCCAGTCCTACGAGCAGGCGCGCATCTCCGAGGTCCGTGACACTCCGGTGATCACCGTACTCCAGGATCCCTTCATGCCCCCGGGGCCCGACGAGCGACGCCTCGTGCTCAGCGCGGCCCTCGGCATCGTTCTGGGCGGGATGATGGGCATCGTCCTGGCGTTCGTGGTGGAGGCCTTCCGTCGCCCGGGGGCGGGCGATCCCGCCCGGCAGGACTTCCAGCAGTCCTGGGAAGGGCTCAAGCGATCCATCCCCTTCGTGGGCAGTAGAGCCTGACGCCGTTAGCTTTAACGGCTACCCACTGGAAGAACTTCATTCGCCCGCAGGCCGGCGTGGGCACCACCGCCGCCTCCGGACGTCGCAGGTTTTGATATGCCCATTCGCAACATCGCGATCATCGCGCACGTCGATCACGGAAAGACCACGCTCGTCGACAAGATGTTCGGCCAGGCCGGCGTCTTTCGGGAGAACCAGCAGGTCGAGGAACGGGTCATGGACTCGAACCCGCTGGAGAAGGAGCGGGGAATCACCATCCTCGCCAAGAACACGGCGGTCCATTGGAACGACGTGAAGATCAACATCGTCGACACGCCGGGTCACGCCGACTTCGGAGGTGAGGTCGAACGGATTCTGCGGATGGTCGACGGTGTCGTCCTTCTGGTGGATGCCGCGGAGGGGCCCATGCCCCAGACGCGCTTCGTCACCCGCAAGGCCCTGGAACTCGGGCTCCTTCCCCTGGTCGTCATCAACAAGGTCGACCGTGGGGATGCGCGTCCCGAGGAAGTCCACGACGAGGTTCTCGAGCTCTTCATGGACCTGGAGGCGTCCGACGCGCAGCTGGATGCGCCCTTCCTCTACGCCGTCGGCCGGGACGGCTGGGCGTCCGAGAGCCCCGACGTGCAGGGGACCGACCTCACGCCCCTCTTCGAGACCATCGTCTCCTATTTCCCTCCACCCCAGGTGGATGGCGAGGGACCCTTCCAGATGTTGGTCTCCACCCTCGACCACTCGCCCTACGTAGGGCGGATCGCGGTGGGGCGTATCGAGCGGGGCGTGGTACGACTCGGCGAGCGGGTAGCGCTCCTCGATCTGGGTGAGCCCGGCATGGTGGACGACCCCGACGAGGGGGAAGTGGCGAAGGTGTCCCAGCTCTACACGTTCAGCGGCCTGGACCGAATCGAGATCGAGGAGGCCCACGCCGGGGACATCGTGGCCCTCGCCGGTCTGGAGGGCGTGGAAATCGGAAAGACCGTCACCCATCCCGACCACCGCGAGCGGCTGCGGGGCATCGCCGTGGAAGAGCCCACGCTCTCCGTGGACTTCACGGTGAACAACTCTCCGTTCGCTGGCCAGGCGGGCAAGTACGTTACCACCCGTCAGCTCCGCGAGCGGCTCTACCGCGAACTGGAGCGGAACGTCGCCCTACGGGTGGAGGACACCGAGTCACCCGACACCCTCACGGTGAGCGGGCGAGGCGAGCTCCACCTCACCATCCTCATGGAGACCATGCGCCGTGAGGGGTACGAGTTCCAGGTCTCCCGTCCTCGCGTCATCACGCGCAGGAACGAGAGCGGCGATCTGCAGGAGCCCTACGAGGAGGCCGTCGTCGAGGTCCCGTCCGACATGGTGGGAACCGTCATCGAGAAGCTGGGGCCCCGAAAGGGCGAGATGACGGAGATGAAGCCCATGGGCGACTCGGGCACCACGCGACTCCGCTTCAAGATCCCCGCCCGGGGCTTGTTCGGGTACCGGTCGGAGTTCATGACCGACACGCGCGGAGAAGGGATCCTGCACCACACGTTCGCCGAGTGGGACAGCTGGGCCGGGGAACTGAAGGGTCGGACCCGGGGCGTTCTCGTCGCCGACCGCCCGGGCAAGGCCGTCGGCTTTGCCCTCTTCGGCCTCCAGGAGCGTGCCACCCTCTTCGTCGCGCCGGGCGCGCCGGCGTATCAGGGCATGATCGTGGGCGAGAACGCTCGGACCGACGACATGGACGTGAACGTGAGCAAGGAGAAGAAGCTCACGAACATGCGCA
>CALJKZ010000354.1 GCA_937983085.1 uncultured Gemmatimonadales bacterium | reverse complement strand
GCGTGCCCCGCACCCTCCGCGGGCCGGAGCCGAGCCACCGCGCCCGTCGTCTCGGTCTTGTGGGGCAGGGCGTCCAATTCCTCTGCACACTGCCGACATGCGCCGAGGTGCCGCATTTCGTCGGTGGTCGGCTGATCGTCGACGAGACGACTCAGGTCTTCAAGGCTCAGATGTTCCATGCTTCTGCTCCATGTTCCTGCACGGCCCCGTCCAGGTCAGCGAGCATGGCTCGCATCTTGGCCCGGGCCTTCGATAGCTGTGACTTGGACGTCCCGGCCGTCACGCCGAGCACGTCTCCGATCTCCTCATGGGTGTAGCCCTCCACGTCGTGGAGGATGAGCACCCGCCGCATTCCCTGGGGAAGCCCGTCCAGCGCCCGCTCCAGCCGCTGCTGGAGAAGGGAATCCCTGTGTCGCGGCGCCACCGGGATCTCGTCGGGGACGGGTCCCTCCCGCTTCTTTCGCGTGTCGGCTTTCCTCAACGCCTGGAGTGCCGCGTTCACGGCGATCCGGTGCAACCACGTCGAGAACCGTGAGTCGCCACGGAACGACGGCAGCGCGCGGATGGCCCGGATCCACGCCTCTTGGGCGTAGTCCTGGGCCAGATCGTCGTCCCCGGCGATGCGGCGCACCACGGCGTAGACCCGCGGCGCGTAGCGGTCGTACAGCGCGCGGATGGCCTTGGCGTCGCCGTCGGCGGCGAGCCGGATGAGGCGATGCTCGGGAGTCGTCGACGTCTCGATGCTCATGTCGAGGGGTTGGATGGCCCGGAGCCGTTGGAAGGTTGCCGCGCTTCGCTGTACCGTTCGGCGTGAGTGACGTCCACGCCACCCCCGAAGATACACGCCGCCCGGGTCCGGGCTCCGTCCTGCGCTTCGTGCTGGGCGTGGCCC
Source organism: uncultured Gemmatimonadales bacterium (assembly GCA_937983085.1). Classification (GTDB taxonomy): domain Bacteria; phylum Gemmatimonadota; class Gemmatimonadetes; order Longimicrobiales; family Gaopeijiaceae; genus UBA2589. The sequence continues at coordinate 16,951 of CALJKZ010000354.1, read as the reverse complement.
TTCTGTTCGTCTTTGGAGGATTGGCGCTTCAGGTTCTCCTCGGTCAGGCAGGACTCCTGGCCGCCGAGTGGCTTCTCCTCTTCCTCCCGGCCCTGTGGTGGACCGCCCGGACCGGCGTCGACCCGGTGCGGTTCCTGTCGCTGTCGCCACCGTCCGGGCTCGGGCTGGCGGGGGCTCTCCTGCTGGGCGCGGGAGCCCTACCCCTGGGGTGGGTCCTGGGGTGGCTCCAGACCTTCGTGATCCCCGTGCCGGAGGAGCTGCTGGCGGGGCTCGAGGCACTGGTGACGGCCGAGTCCCCGGCACAACTGGTGTGGCTCCTCGTCATGGTGGCGGTGACCCCCGCCGTGTGCGAGGAGGTGGTGTTCCGAGGAGTCCTCCTCGGCGGAACCCGTTCGCTGGCGCCTTGGCGCATGATCCTCCTGAACGGACTGGTGTTCGGAGCCTTCCATCTCTCACTGGCGAGCCCCATCCGCTTCCTTCCCACGGCGGCGCTCGGGTGCGTCATCGCCTTCGCGGTTTGGCGCACGGGATCGTTGTGGTCGGGGGTGGCCATGCACTTCGTGAACAACGCCGCCATCGTGGTCATCGCCTCCACCCCGGCTCTCGGTGCGGCCTTCTCCGACCCGTACGCCCCGCCACCGTTGGCTTCGGTGGTGGGAGGGGGGATCGCCTTCGCGGCGGGGCTTGGTATACTCTTGCGCACGCCGCCTTCCGGCGGCGTCTACAGCCATCCCCTCAGCCCTCCATCATGAGCCATCACACCGACGTCGCCGGCGCCATCCACCTCGAGTGTACCGCCACCGGCGAGACGTACGAGAGCGAGCAACTCATCGGCCTCTCACCCGCGGGCAAGCCTTTGTTCGCGCGATACGATCTCGACGCCATCGAGGGCTTCACCATGGCGGACGTCGCTCACCGGAGGGCCGATCTCTGGCGGTACGCCGAGGTGCTGCCCGTGCGGGACCCTGCGGCCCGTGTGGCCCTGGGGGAGGGGTGGACACCCCTCCTCGATGCGCCTCGCACCGCTCGCAGGCTCGGCGTTCGACGTGTCTGGGTGAAGGACGAGGGGCAGAACCCCACGGGGTCCTTCAAGGCCCGGGGGCTCTGCCTGGCCGTGTCGCGGGCGCTGGAGCTGGGAGCCGAGGAGCTGGCCCTGCCGTCCGCCGGCAACGCGGGCAGCGCGGCCGCCGCGTACGGAGCCGCGGCGGGTCTACCCGTGCACGTGGTCGTCCCCACGGACACTCCGGCGCCCATCCTCGAGGAGATTCGAGCCCTGGGCGCCGACCTCCAGCTTCTGGACGGCCTCATCAGCGACTGCGGGCGGGTGGTCAAGAAGGGTGTCGAGGAGAAGGGCTGGTTCGACTTGTCGACGCTGAAGGAGCCCTATCGGGTGGAGGGCAAGAAGACCATGGGATACGAGCTCGCCGAGCAGCTCGGGGGTCGCCTCCCCGACGCCATCGTCTATCCCACCGGCGGTGGCACGGGTCTTATCGGAATGTGGAAGGCCTTCGACGAGATGGAACGCCTGGGTTGGATCGGGTCCGAACGGCCCAAGATGTTCACGGTCCAGGCAGCCGGCTGTGCACCGATGGTGCGGGCGTGGGAGCAGGGGGACGAGCACGCCGAAACGTGGCAGGGGGCGCAGACCTACGCGTCGGGCCTACGCGTTCCCGGGGCCGTGGGCGACTTCCTCATCTTGCGGGCGTTGCGCGAATCCGGCGGGGGAGCCGTGGCGGTCCCCGACCACGTCATGGCCGAATGGGTGACCTCCGTCGGCGCGGACACAGGCGTGTTCATGGCGCCGGAGGGTGGCGCGACGGCCGCCGCCGTCCCCATGCTCATGGCGAAGGGGCTCATCTCGGCCGATGACGAGGTAGTACTCTTCAACACGGGAAGCGGTCTGAAGTACGTAGGAATGACCCCCATCGACTGACGGACCATGTACGCACTCTTCTGGCTGATCTTCGGCTTCGGGCTGGCGTTCCTCGCCATGGCGGCGGGAGTGTCGCTGCGCGCCCGCCGCAAGGAGGCCTTCGGGGTGCACCCGCCCGTCGTCGACGACGACGTCATCCGGACGATCATCGACAGCGGCGTCGTTCACGTCGATGAAGACGAGCCCCTCGACCTCCGAGAGGTCGACGACGAGGAGGAGCGCTTCTGGTCGGAGAGCTGGGACGAGCCCAGCGGGGATTGGTGACGCCGCGGCGTCGCGCCCGATCAGTTCTGGAACCGGTAGTAGAGTTCGGGGAGCGGCACGAGGCGGCGGTTCATGGGGAGGTCATCTTCGCGGTCCGATCGTCGGACCCAGAGTCCGCGGTTGACGTTGAGGAAGGCGCCCAACGAGTGACGGCTGCCGTCTACCGCCCAATCGACGCCTACGGGCGCGCGCAGCACGACGGCGACGCCGGGCCGCTCGTCTCCCGCCCACGACGAAGCCACCCACAGGCCGGCCCCCACCACCGGCTTCGCGGAGCTCGCGCCGAAATACTGCTTGGCCACCGCCGACACGCTGAGGTCCCGGAACGACCACGTTCCCACCGAAAGGTCCAGCGATCGACTGTCGCGGAACAGCTCGACGTTCAGGGCGATGGTGCTGATGCCGCCGAAGGAAACGCCGATCCTCACCCCGTCGCCTACGTCCGGCCCCTGACCGAGGCCCGGAGTCGTGGCGGCGAGAAGGAATACGATGGCGGTGACAGCGCTCTTCACGTGGTTTCGGCGCCCGATGGAGGGGAAAGAAAGGTCGATCCCGGGGCCGACGAGGCGTCGGCCCGCCGGAGTATAGGCAGGGCGCGTCCACGGGTCCACGGACTCGTCTGCCTCCTTCTCGCGTCTGCCGTTGGGGCGTGTTCGACACCGGACCGACCCGCGCGGACAGGCCTGACGGTGAGCTCCGAAGCCATGGGATTCCTGAGTCCGGACACGGTGCGGACGGTCCACCTTCATCCCGGCGTCGCGTATCGGTATTTCTGGTCACCCCGCGGCCCGTGGGCGGTGCACGCCGTACAGGTTCGACTGGCGGACCGGTGCGACCTCGGGCTCGACGTGCTTCGAGCCGTGAGCCGGGAAGGGGGAGGGGACGGTCGGGAGCGGGTCTCCGACATGGTGTCACGGGACGCGCATCGGGTCGTCGCGGCCGTGAACGCCGACTTCTTCACTCCCGAGGGTGCACCGGTGGGTGTGGAGATCGTGGACGGGGCCGTCACCTCCGCGGCGGAGCGGCCGACGTTCGCGTGGCGTGGTGGCTCGGCTCCCTGGATGGGCCAGGCGCACTTGGACGGCGGCGTTCTGCGGCTGGGGTGGCCTGTGGGCGGAGCCGGAGACCGGACCACCGCAGTCGGCGGCTTTCCGGATCTCCTGGACGCAGGCCGACGCGTGGGCGATCTGGAGGTCTCGAGCCGCCCCTCATTCGCGGCCGCCCGACATCCGAGAACGGCGGTTGGCTGGGACGCCGATGCCGGTGAACTCTGGCTCGTCGCCGTGGATGGGAGGCAGGCGCCCTATTCGGCGGGGATGACGCTACCCGAGCTCGCGAGCCTCTTCGAAGCGTTGGCAGTGGAAGAAGCACTCAATCTGGACGGGGGAGGGTCGACCGCCCTGGTCGTGGAGGGAGCCGTCACCAACCGGCCCTCGGACGTCACGGGCGAGCGCGCGGTGGTCAACGCCCTGGCACTGGTGCGCAGCGCCGGGACGTGCCGACGGTAGGTCGCGTGGCGCCCCACTCGGCGAATGACGGTCCCGCCCTCGGTCCTTCCCCGGTGCCGTCAGTATCCCCAGCTCAAGGCCAGGCCCAGACTGAACGTGCGGCCCGGTCCCGGCTCGAAGAAGCGCGATCCGAACGCATTGGGCACCACCGACGCGATGTAGTACGTGTCGGTGAGATTGCTCACCCGCACGAAGGGGCTCACCTGGGTGTTCCCCAGGGCATAGCCGTCGAGACCCGCAGAGAGATCCATGACGAAGTAGGGCGGGGCGCGTGTAGTGTCGCCGTCGTCCACCGGGATGGGCTGACGCCAGAGGCCTCTCAGCTCAACGAACGCCAGGCCCGGCGCCCAGGCGAAGATGCCGTCGACGCTCCGGGGGGCGACGCCGGGAATGCGGTTGCCGGAGTAGTTGACTCCCCCGGGCCGGAAGGACACGTAGCGTGCGTTGGTCCGGGTATACGCCAGCCTCAGCGTCCCGTCGGGAAAGAGCTCTGCGTCGAGAGAGGCTTCGAGTCCGCCGTACTCGGAGCGACCCGAGTTGCGGTAGAAGACGCGGCCCGGATCGGACGCCACCTGGAAGGGGACGAGGTCGCTGGTCACGTCGGTGGTGAACACCGAGGTCTCCAGCGAGAATCGAGGCCCGGGAGTGAACCGGAATCCGGCCTCCAGGGTCACGCTTTCCGTGGGCTCCAGGAAGGGGTTGAAGCCGCCGGCGCCGCTGGACTGGTTGGCCAGCTCGGTGGTGGTCGGTGTTTCGAACGCCTTCGAGGCGGACGCGAAGAGTTCCCGGCTTTAAGACGACGCCGATGGAGGGGTTGAACGACGACATGGTGCGGCGACCCGAGTCGTCGGGGTCGCCGCCGGCAGTGAATCGGTCTGCCACCGTGAAGCGGACGTTGTCGTACCGGGCGCCGGCCAGGATGGCGATTGCCGCGTTGAAGTCCAGCCGTCCCTGTCCGAAGATCCCCGCCGCACGGACGCGCTCGTCCTGGTCTAGAATGAGTGCGTCCCGATCTCCGCCGTCGTTGTCGAAGTTCTTCCGGTCGTCGTACTGAAGCTCCGTCTCGGCGCCGAAACGCCACCCGAAGGTACCGGTGCGCATCTCGGCAGTGCCTCCGAAGGAGCCGCGGAACCCGCCGGCGTTCCGTGACAGGTCGATGACGCGCCCGGGAATGGGGTTGTCCAGCTCCCGCCGGATGCCCCACGCAGCCAGCTCCAGCTGGTTGTCCCCAACGGGACGGTCCCAGGTCGCTCCCACCTGACCTTGCCGCACATCCTGCCGTGCGCCGCTGATGACGTGGAACCTGCACGCTCCCCGCGCTTCGGTGTCGATGCGGTCGAAGGGGAGGGACCCCGGGTTCTGAGCATCCAGATCCACACCGTTGGCCACGACGTGCAGCTCACCGCCAGCCAGCGGTACGTCCAGAGTGCTGTTGAAGACGGTTCGCGTCCCGCCTCCGTACACCGATCCGTCGTCGGCCACGGGGTCGCTGCGGAAGCCGTCGTACGTCATCCGCGAGACGCCGACCCGGTAACCCGCGTCGCCGGACCTGCCGGTGGCATCGGTCTGCAGGGTCCAGAGACCGTCGGAGCCGACGGTGGAGCGGACGGTCACGCCCTGGGGGACCACACGCGGGCTGATCGTCTCGAAGTGCAGGACGCCACCGGCTGCGTTTCCGTACGCGGCCGACGACGGGCCACGGATGACCTCCACCCGGCCCAGACCGGCGAGGTCCAGGTGATCGAGGGTCGCCTGTCCGTCGGGGAGAGTGGCCGGGATCCCGTCGACGACGACCCGGATGCCCCGGACGCCGAACTGGGACCGTGCCCCGAAGCCGCGAATGGAGAAGCGCTCGCCGATGGCCAGATTGTAGCGGTTCTGCACCTGCAGGCCCGGCACAGCCCGGACAGCATCCTCGATGAAGGCGGGTGACACGCCACGGGTGAGCTCCGTCCCGGCGATGACGGACACGGGGTAGGGGGTCGCCATTCCGATGGTGCTGGGCAACACGCGGACCAGGATGGGCTCGATGCGGAAGACCGTGTCCGGCTCTTCCTGCGATGCCACCCCGGCCGGCATGAGGAGCACGAGCAGGGCGAGAGTATTCGGCCAACGCTTCAGCGATGGAATCACCAGGATCCTCCGGATGTCCTTCTGGCCCACGGAAGGTGCGGGCCATTCGAGTCTTCAGGATGGTGGCTCGGGGCCCGGGTGGGCCGCGGCACGCATGATGATAGTGCCCCTCCGGGAGTGCGTATAGAAGGACGTATCCCCATCGCCCGGGCCTCCCGCTAGCTTGGGACGCCATGACCGCACTCGACTTTCCCGAAGCTTCTGCCGAGACGTTCGCGGCGCGTCGCCGCCGCGTGCTCAAACGCGTGGGCGAAGGCGTCATGGTGCTGCCCGCGGCGCCGGTGCAGTACTCCTCGCGTGACACCGAAAGGCCGTACGCTCCGGACCGGGAGCTGTACTACCTCACCGGGCTCATCGAGCCCGGGACCGTTGCGGTGCTGGTGGGGGGAGACGAGCCGGAGGTCGTGCTCTTCGTCCGGGAACGGGACCGCGACGCGGAGTTGTGGGCAGGGCCCCGGCCGGGGCCCGAAGGTGTGGCCGAGCGGGTCTCCGTCGACGCCTGCCATCCCTTGACGGAACTCTCCGAGCGTCTGCCCGACCTCCTCGCCCGGGGTGACACCCTCCACTACCGGCTCGGCCGGCGGGATGCGGTGGAGGACATGATCCTCGGGGCGCTTGCCACCGCCCGTCGGCGGGGACCCCGACGTGGAACCGGCCCGCGCGGTATCCTCGATCCCGGGCAGATCCTCGACGAGCTTCGTCTCCGAAAGGACGCCACCGAGATCGAAGCCCTCCGCCGGGCGTGCGCCGTGACGGTGGACGGTCACCGCGCCGGGGCAGCCGCCATCGCGCCGGGGGTGGGCGAATGGGTGGTGGAGGCGGCGGTGGAGGGGGCCTTCCGCCGGGCCGGCGCGACGGGCCCGGCGTTCGATACCATCGTCGGGAGCGGCGAGAACGCCTGCGTTCTGCACTACGTCCGGAACGGCGACGTCATCGGCGAAGGCGACCTGGTGCTCATCGATGCCGGTGCCGAGGTCGGGTGGTACCACGGCGACGTCACGCGCACACTGCCGGCCTCGGGATCCTTCAGTCAGCGACAGCGTCGCGTCTACGATCTGGTGGAGTCGGCCCGACAGGCCGCCATCGCGGCTGTTCGTCCCGGCGCGACCATCCGGGCGGTGCACGAGGCTGCCGTTCGGACCCTCGTCTCCGGTCTCGTCGACCTCGGGGTTCTCGACGGGAGGGTGGACGACGTGATCGAAGAGGGGACCCACGTCCGGTACTTCCCCCACCAGACCTCCCATTGGCTCGGACTCGACGTACACGACCCCGGTGACTACGCCCGGAACGGGGAGCCGCGCGCCCTCGAGGAGGGCATGGTCTTCACGGTGGAGCCGGGCCTTTATTTTCCGCCGGATGCCGACGACGAGGCGGGTCGCGAGTACGCAGGCATCGGAATCCGCATCGAAGACGACGTCGCGGTGACGGCGTCGGGGTGCGAAGTGCTGACCGCGGCCCTTCCCACCGCCGCCGCCGACGTGGAAGCGCTGGTGACCCGAGCCACCACCCCGTGACGCTCCTTCTCGACGCCCTGCGTCGACCGGGGCCCCTGGTCTCCGTGGAGCTGCGCCCGCCCCGCTCCGATCTGGGCACCGAGAAGGGCATGGGTGCCTGGATCGACCTCCACCACGCTTTGGGTCGCCTCACCCGAGACGACCTCTTCGTCTTCCTCACCGACAACGCAGTGGGAGCGGCGGAGGAGGAGAGCCTCGCCCACGTGGGTGGCAACGTGGACGAGTCGGTGGATTTGCGGAGGATCGTACCCATCCTCACGTGCAAGCACTCCCTGGACTACTGCAGGACCTTCGCCGCGCGGGCTCTCTCCGACGGCTTCGAGGCCCTCACCGTCCTCGGGGGCGACGTCTCCGTGCCGCCACCCCGGTGTGTCCCTCACGGTAGGGATCTACGCGAGATCCTCACCGGGCACGTACCTGGCCTTTCCCTGGGTGGCTGGGTGAATCCCCACAGGGACCCGGCAGAGCAGGTCGCTTTCCTCATGGCCCACGACGCGTTCGCCGACTTCGCCCTCAGCCAGGTGGTGTCGCACCACTCGCTGCCGGCCGTCGAAGGCTTCCAGGAGGCCCTCGCGAAGACGCGCGACCCGAAGCCGGTGGTGTACGGCGTCTTCTACTACCGGTCGGCCAACCCCCGCACGTTGGCCACCTTGTCGAAGTTCTTCCCGGTACCGGCCGAGGCCCTCACCTCCGAGTTCGAGGCCGGCCGGACCGCCGACGAGATCTGTGCCCGCTCCATACGAGAACTCCGGGACGCGGGCGCGGAGAAGATCTACGTGAGCAACTTGAGCGAGCGCGGGGCCGGACGTCGGCTGAGGCGCATTCTCGAACTCGTGTGAGGCGCGGCCGACCCGGTCGTCCACGGCGGTCCCGAGCAGGGACGATCGGCCGTCGCCGGTCGTGAGTGGGGTCCGGGGCCCCCGGTGGTCCCTCGGACCTCAGGCGGTGGCTCGAATCCCACTCTCCCTCAGAACGCGCAGGGCCACGTCCACCTTCCGGTGGGGCGCGGTGAGGTGGACGCCCTGAACCACCGATCGGATGCCTTCGATGGTTTCCAGCGCGATGGTCACTCCTTACTCGGTGGCGGCCTCGCTGCCCGAGGCCTGGGCCTTCCGCATCCGCTCGACGATGGCGGACGGGACATCCACACCGGGCATCTCGTTGGCCAGGAATTCGGCGTCGCGAAGGCTCACGAACGGCCAGATCCCCGCGACGATGGGGATGTCGACGGCGCCGGCACGCTCTAGGAACGCCTCCAGGGCCTGCGGTTCGAAGACGGGTTGGGTCACCACGAAGTCGGCGCCGGCCTCCACCTTGTACCGGAAGCGCGACAGCTCCCGGTCCTTGTCCACCGCGCCCTGGTTCAGCGCCACGCCTTGGACGAACTCCGTGGGCGCGCCGATGGAGTTGCCTCCCGGATCGACCCCTCGGTTCAGGCCCTGGACCACGTTGGTCAACCCGATGGAGTCGATGTCGAAGACGGCCGTCGCATCGGGGTAGGGTCCCATGGTGGGTGGGTCGCCGGACACCACCAGGACGTTGCGGAGTCCCGCCGCTGCGGCCCCGAGAAGGTCCGAGATCATGCTGAGCATGTTCTTGTCGCGGCAGGTATAGTGCACCAGCGATTCGATGCCCACCTCGCGCTCGATGATGAGGGCGGCGGAGAGCGCGCTCATTCGGCTCCTGGATCGGGGACTTTCCACGAGGGCCACGGCGTCGACGCCGGCAACCTTGAGCTTCCGCGCCGGTTCGGTGACCTCCAGGGCATTCCAGCTGTGGGGCGGGACGATCTCCACCGAGGCCACGGGCTCGCCCCGGGCGAGCTTGCGACCCCAGGCCGAGCGGGCGTCCAGGGGCACGGGCTCGGTGAGGGCCGGGTCCTCGAAGGACGCGCGTGGCACCGCAACGGACGTGTGTCGCGGCTGAAGCGCGGCGACGGCATCGCGCATCTTCTTTGTGTGGTCGGGCGTCGTACCGCAGCATCCGCCCACGAACCGCACGCCGACGTCGATCATGCGGCGGGAGTACTGGGCCATGTACTCGGGGCTTGCGAGGTAGATCTTCCGATCCCGCACCGTCCTCGGCAGACCGGCATTCGGCTGGGCGGAGAGCGGCACATCGGTCGTGTCGCCCATCTCCTCGATGGCGTCGAGCATCACGGCCGGGCCTACCGCACAGTTCAAGCCAATGACGTCCGCGCCGGTTTCCAGGAGTCCCTGCGCGATCTGTGAGGCGGAGGTCCCGTATTGGCTCTTGCCGTCCTGACCCACGGTCATCTGTGCGATGACCGGGACGTCGGACTCGGCGCGGGCGGCCCGGACGCCGCAGGCAATCTCGGTGAGGTCGGAGAACGTCTCCAGGATGATGGCATCGACACCCCCCGCCAGGAGCCCACGGATCTGGCGGCGGAAGTGCTCCGTCGCTTCGTCCAGCGACGTGGGGCCCCATGGCTCGATGCGGATCCCCAAAGGCCCGATGGCCCCGGCGACAGCCACGTCGGTTCCAGCCGCCTTCCGAGCGAGCCGTGCCGCTACCTCGTTGATCTCCTCCGTGCGCGTCTCCAGGCCGTAGGAGGAGAGCTTCACCGGGTTGGCCCCGAAGGTGTTGGTCTCCAGGATTTCGGCGCCGGCCGCGACGTACTCCTGGTGGATTCCCTCGACGAGCTCGGGTCGGCTCAGGTTCAGTTCGTCGTAGCAGACGTTCACGAACACGCCGCGGCTGTAGAGCAGGGTGCCCATGGCTCCGTCGAAGACATGGACGCGCTCGTCGGCCAGAAGATCCCTCACGCGGTCGGTCATTCGGTACCCGGGTCGTACCCCAGGTTGGGGGAGAGCCATCGCTCCGCCTCGTCCAGGCTCCAGCCTTTGCGGCGCGCGTAGTCCTCCACCTGGTCCCTGCCCAGTCGCCCGACCCCGAAGTACGCGGCGTCGGGATGGGAGAAGTACCATCCGCTCACGGACGCGCCGGGCGTCATGGCGCAGCTTTCCGTGAGGCTCATCCCGATCCGGTCCGCCCCCAGGAGCTCGAAGAGCGTCCGTTTCTCCGTGTGGTCCGGGCAGGCAGGATAGCCGGGCGCCGGCCGGATGCCCCGGTACGCTTCGTCGATGAGGTCGATGTTCTCCAGGGACTCGTCCGCGGCGTAGCCCCAGTAGCGGGTCCGAACTCGCTCGTGGAGAAACTCGGCGAACGCTTCGGCCAGCCGATCGGCCAGGGCCTTCACGAGGATCGCTCCGTAGTCGTCGTGCTGCGCCTCCAGCGATCGTGCCATCTCCTCGGGCCCTTCGCCGGATGTGACCGCGAAGGCGCCGATCCAGTCCTCACGACCCGAGCCGGCCGGCGCCACCCAATCGGCGAGGGCATGGTTCGCCCGATCGCCCTTGTCGAACTGCTGACGAAGGGTGTGGAAGACCGCGACGGGGAATCCTTCCGACAGAACCTCGATGTCGTCCCCCGTCGATCGCGCCTGGAAGAGGCCCACGACCCCCTGGGGACGGGCCACCCCTTCATCCTCCATGCTCTGGAGCATGGCCTGGGCATCATCGAACAGGGAACGCGCCTGCTCGCCCACCACGGGGTCGCCGAGAATGGCAGGGTACTTGCCCGCCAACTCCCAGGTCTGGAAGAACGGCGTCCAGTCGATATAGGGGCGAAGATCGGCGACGGTCACGTCGTCGATGACGCGTACGCCGGGGCATGCCGGGGCCGGTGGTTCGTAGCCGTCCCAGTCCGTTCCCGATGCGCGCGTCCGCGCTTCGTCCAGCTTCAGGAGCTCGGAGCGGGCTCGACCCTCCCGTCGCTTTCGTGCCTCGGCGTACTCGGCCCGGGTCTCGGAGATGAAGGCGTCTCGCCCCTCCTCGTCGAGGAGGCGCTGGACGACGCCCACGGCCCTCGAGGCGTCGAGGACGTGCACGGTCGCACCCGAATAACGCTGTTCGATCTTCACCGCCGTGTGGACGCGTGACGTGGTCGCGCCTCCGATGAGGAGCGGCACCTCGAATCCCAGACGCTCCATCTCGCTCGCCACGTGGACCATCTGGTCCAGGGACGGCGTGATGAGACCGGAAAGCCCGACGACATCGACCTGTTCCGCTCGAGCGGCGTCCAGGATCTTCTCGGCCGGAACCATGACCCCCAGGTCCACCGTCTCGTAGCCATTACACTGCAGGACCACGCCCACGATGTTCTTCCCGATGTCGTGGACGTCCCCCTTCACCGTGGCGAGGAGGACGCGCCCCTTGCCCTTCGTGTCGGTCTTTTCGGCCTCCAGGAACGGGATGAGGTGGGCCACGGCCTTCTTCATGACCCGGGCGCTCTTCACCACCTGGGGCAGGAACATCCGACCGCTCCCGAACCGGTCGCCCACCTCGTTCATCCCGTCCATGAGGGGCCCCTCGATAACGTCCAAGGCCTTCGGAAGCGCTTGCCGGGCCTCCTCGGTGTCCTCCTCGACGAACTCGTCGATGCCGTGGACGAGGGCGTGTTCGAGGCGCCGGGCGACGGGGAGTGTCCGCCAGGACAGATCCTCCTTGAGGCGTGTCTCGGTGGTCCCCGTCCGTTCGGCGGCGATCCGCGTCAGGACCTCCGTCGCGTCGGGGTTGCGAGCGAAGAGGACGTCCTCGATGGGTTCCAGAAGATCGGCGGGGATGTCGTCGTAGACGGGCATGGCGCCGGCATTGACGATGCCCATGTCGAGGCCGGCGTCGATGGCGTGGTACAAGAAGGCCGTATGCATGGCCTCCCGGACCTCGGGGCTTCCTCGGAAGGAGAAGGAGACATTGCTGATGCCCCCGCTCGTGAGGGCGTGCGGGCACTGCTCCTTGATGCGTCGCACCGCTTCGATGAAGTCCATCGCATATCGATCGTGCTCTTCGATGCCCGTGGCCACTGCGAAGACGTTGGGGTCGAAGATGACGTCCTCCGGCGGGAAGCCCTCCTCCTCCACGAGGATCCGGTAGGCCCTACGGCAGATGTCCACCCTCCGATCGAGTGTGTCGGCCTGCCCGGACTCGTCGAAGGCCATGACCACCGCCGCTGCTCCATATCGGCGAACCAGTCGGGCCCGCTCACGGAACTCCTCCTCGCCGTCCTTCATGGAGATGGAGTTCACCACGGCCTTGCCCTGCTGGGTCTTGAGGCCGGCCTCGATGACGCTCCAGTCAGACGAGTCCACCATGAAGGGGATCCTGGCGATCTCCGGCTCGGAGGCCAGGAGATTCAGGTAGCGCGTCATCGCGGCGACGGCGTCGAGCAGACCTTCGTCCATGTTCACGTCGAGGATCTGTGCTCCCCCCCGTACCTGCTGGAGGGCGACATCCACTGCGGTCTCGTAGTCGTCTTCGCGGATGAGGCGCGCGAAGCGACGCGACCCGGTGACGTTGGTCCGCTCGCCGACGTTCACGAAGAGGGAGTCCGGGCCGATCTCCAGGGGCTCCAGCCCCGAGAGGCGCGTCCGCCGTTCGCGACGGGGGAGCGGACGGGGTGGCACGTCGCGCACCGCGTCGGCGATGGCGCGAACGTGGGCAGGCGTCGTTCCGCAGCATCCCCCGACGATGTTGAGGAAGCCGGATCGGGCGAAGTCCAGGGTCACCGCGGCCATGTGCTCCGGCGTGTCGTCGTACTCCCCGAACTCGTTGGGAAGGCCGGCGTTGGGATAGCAGCTCACGGGGACTTCCGCAGCGTCGGACAACTCCTCCAGGAAGGGGCGCAGTTGATCGATGCCGAGGGCACAGTTGAGACCTACGGACAGCAACCCCGTCCTACGTCCCGGCCCCGGTTGGGCGCCGTGCGCCACCGAGTGGTAGAAAGCCTCGGGGGTCTGCCCGGACAGGGTTCGACCGCTCTGGTCGGTGATCGTCCCCGACACCATGACCGGGACGTCGGCCTCCAAGGACTCCAGCACCTGGGAGATGGCGAACAGGGCCGCTTTCGCGTTCAGGGTGTCGAAGGCCGTTTCCACCAGGAGGACGTCCACCCCTCCCTCGAGGAGACCGAGGGTCTGCTCGGAGTACGCCTCCACCAACTCGTCGAAGGAGACGTTGCGAGCCCCGGGGTCCCCGACATCGGGAGAGATGGACGCCGTCCGGTTCGTGGGGCCGAGGGCCCCGGCCACCCACCGGGTGCTCCCCGGATTCGCCTCCTCGAAGGCCTCGACGGCCGCGCGGGCGGCCTCGGCGGCGGCCCGGTTGAGCTCGACGGCGATGTCCTCGAGGTCGTAGTCTGCCAGCGAGATGCGATTCGCGCTGAAGGTGTTGGTCTCGAGAAGGTCCGCCCCGGCCTCGAGGTACTCACGGTGGATCTCCCGAATCAGGTCGGGGCGAGTCAGGCAGAGGAGGTCGTTGGCTCCCTGGAGGGGCGCTTCGACGTGGGCGAACCGTTCGCCGCGGAAGTCCGCCTCGTCCAGCCGATGACGCTGGATCATGGTGCCCATGGCCCCGTCGAGGACCAGGATGCGCTCCTGGAGGGCCTCGTCGAGGCGGCGGATGCGCTCTGCTCGTATCGTGCCGGTGCCGGATGTCACGGGTGGTCCTCCATGTACGAAGCCCCTCGCGTTCATACGCGACGGGGCCTCGGCTTTTTAGCTCGTTCGCTGACCCGTCGTCGCCGACGGGTCGTGCGGGCCGCAATACGCCTCAAATCGCCCCTAGCAGATTGTACGTAGCAAGGTAGCGCTTACCTGAAGGGCCTTCCAGTACGAGATTCACGCCCATGTCTCGCTGGCCCCCTCGACCCCGACTCTCTGCCTCCTTCTACAAGGCCCACGGTCTCGGCAACGACTACCTGGTCTTCGAGGAGGGCGACGACTGGACGGCTACTCCCGAGAACGTGCAGCGCGTGTGCCATCGGACCATGGGCGTGGGATCGGACGGGATCGTCGTGCTCCTCGGATCCGAGCCCACGCCGGAGGGGGAGGACGGATACGCCGGGCCCCCTGCAGTGCGGCTGCGCATGTTCAATCCCGACGGCGGGGAGTTCGAGCGCAGCGGCAACGGCCTCCGCGTGCTTGCGTCCTATCTCATGCGAGCCGACGCCGACGTGCGGGACATCGACGTCGAGGTGGGCGGCTCGAGCGTCCGCATGGTGGGACATGGCCGGGTGGGGTGCGTCTACGACGTTTCCGTGGACATGGGTCGTGCGTCGACGGGACTCGAGGCGGTGCTCATGGACCCGGGGGTGCTGGGCGAGGACGGGCGGCTGATCGGACCCTCGGGCGATGGGCTGCGGGTCGTACCGGTGAGCGTCGGAAACCCCCACGTCGTGGTGGTGTGCGAAGACGAGTCTGAGCTCACCGAGGAGCGCTTGGCGGAGGTCGGCCCTTTCCTGGCGGAGCACCCGGCGTTGGCGCACGGGACGAACGTCCAGCTTGCACTGGCCGACGGGAACGGCCGGTGCAGGGCTCTGATCTGGGAACGCGGGGTCGGCCGGACGTCTGCTTCCGGAACGTCGGCCTGCGCCGTCGGGGTCGCGCTGGTCTCGTCGGGAGTGCTACGTGCCGGGGACGTCGAGGTGCGGATGCCGGGGGGTGTGCTCCACGTCCGGGTGACCGACGAGCTCGACGTGGTGCTCCGGGGCCCCGTCGAAGAAGTGCTGGTGGGGCGCCTAAGCTGCGAAGCCTGGCTGGCGGATCACCGCTGACTCAGGTTCTCACCCGCGCCAGGAAGAAGGCGGCGCACACGCCGAAGACCGCATTGGGAAGCCACGCAGCCACCAGGGGGCTCAGCGCTCCCGCCTCTCCCAGTGCGCCCGACACGCGCAGCATCATCATGAAGAGGATGACCGTCGCCAGCGAGAGCCCGATCCCGTAGGCCGCGCCACCACGCTTGTTGCTGGTGGCCAGGGGAGCACCGAAGAGGATGATGACCAGGGTGGTGAAGGGGATGCTGATCTTCTGTTCTCGTGTGACCAGCAGCTCCCTGGCGGCGCCGCCCGTGCGCTGGATGATGTCGGCCAACCGGTCGATTTCCCCGTACGTCATCTCCTCGGGCTCGGGAGGTACCTCCAGGAGTTCCTCCGGCTTCTCGTCGATCTCCGGGAGGATGAGCCGCTCGAACTGGAGGGTGAGCTCGCTGCTGTCGGCCCGGAGCGTGCGTAGGTGCCCCGAGGTGAGCTGCCACCCCGTCTCATCGAGGTAGCGCGCGCCCTGGGCGCTCACGTGCATCCCCGGCTCCATGCCACCTGGTGGGCGCTCCAGAACGATGCCCGTCATGCGTCCGTCGGCTGCAGTGAGTCGGTCCACCTGCCACGTCAGCCCCTCCTCCGACTGATAGACGAAGTCGGATCGCCAGGTGCGGCCCGGCGTTTCCGACCGGAGGATCTGTGCGGAGATCCGATTGGCGCGGGGGACGACTTCGGAGAGGGCCAGGGCCACGCCGGTCAGGACGATGCCGGCGCCGATGATGGGCCGGATGACGCGGTGGAAGGAGATCCCCCCAGCCTTCGCCGCCACGATCTCCCGATGCGTGGTCATGCTGTGGATGGTGAAGACGGTCGCCAGGAGCGCGGCGATCGGGAACGACCACTGGATGAAGAGGGGCAGCTGGTAGACGTACGACTGGGCCACCTCCGCGCCCGTGAGCCCGCGGTCGATGTAGTCGTCGAGGTTTTCGGCGATGTCCCCGATGATGAAGAGGGGCGGGGACGCGAGGAGGACGAGGGCGAAGAGCTTGAAGAAGGTGCCCAGGACGAGCTTGTCGAGGATCCTCACGGTTGGACGGTCTCCGCGTCACGTCGCCGTCCGCGACCGAAGAACGTGCGGACGAAGTCGCTGAAGCCTCCGCCTCCGCGGGACGTCCCCGACGAATGACCCATGCGGGCGAGCAGCACGATGCCGACGACGAGGAAGATGGCGTTGGTGAGCCACATGGTGACCGCCGGGTCCGCCACACGCCGGTCGGCCAGCGTCTCCCCGCCCAGAAGCCCGGCCCAGTAGATGAAGAAGATGATGGCCGAAGCGGACACGACGAAGCCCACGCCCGCCGTGGGGAAGCGGAGCGCCAACGGGGGCCCCATGAGGACGAACACGAGGCACGCCACGGCGATGGCCCACTTCTTGTGGATCTCGACCTTGAAGCGATTCATCGACTGAGCCAACGCCGCACCTCGCGCGGCTCGGGCGCGTGACCCGGCCACGATCTGCTGGGTGAGGCCGTCCTGCGTGATGTAGGGCGCTTCGTCGAAGCCCGTGATGTCGCGTCGTCGCCCGGCGTCGGTCCACGCCGTATCCGACTCTAGCGGCCGGTTCAGGGCGACGCGCACCGCCTCCATGGAGCGCGCTCGGTTCTCGGCCACCAGGGAGTCGAGTTGGGCCTCGCGGTCACGAGCGTTCTCCGTCAGGAGCGCGAAGCCCATCTCGCGGTCCGAGCGGTCCGAGCCTCCCAGCCGTCGTTCCAGTTCGTTGCCGATGTCACGAAGAGGCACGATCTGCTCGTTGAAGTAGAGACGCTGGAAGCCTCCCTCCCTCGCGGTCTGGATCTCGTGAACGACGCCGTCGCGCAACGTCAGGTAGAGGTCGGTCCGATTGTCGTTGAAGGCCATTTCTCCCGACGCGGCGTAGGTGGTTCGCTGCCGGTCGGGGTTGTTGGCGTCGAAGAGGGTGCGCTTCC
>CALJKZ010000353.1 GCA_937983085.1 uncultured Gemmatimonadales bacterium | reverse complement strand
ACTTGATGGCATCCAAATGCTTCAGGCCAAAGGCGCCGGCGCCTGCAACAATGGATCGACCGGAGAAGACCGCGAACGCCCTCAGCACGTCGCGCAGAGGCGCTTCCGTCCAGGACTGCGTAACCGACGGCATGGCGGACGCCGCCGGTGTGCCCTGGGCCGCGAGATCTGCGGAGGCAAGGAGCGAAAGCGCGGTGGCGATCGTCAGCCGTTGCGAAAGGGTCATGCCTCCAGTGTTTACGCGAAGACGGCGAGGGGCAAGAGCGAGCGGCCGGATGGACCTGCGGCGTCTCACTGCGTGATCCGCGTCGCCGGATGGTACCCGGGGCTACCCATTGAAAAGGCCCGGAGCCGCTTCGCGGCCCGGGCCTCCTCGGATCGGGACGGCCGGATTCGAACCGGCGACCCCTGCAACCCCATTGCAGTGCGCTACCGGGCTGCGCCACGTCCCGAGGACCGGGAAAGTAAAGGGAATGGGGTCGTTCTGGAACCCGGCCGAGCGGTGACCTTGCCCAGAATGAAGAGCGGCTCGCATCGTCCATCGATGAACGAATCGACACTGCTCAAACCGGAGCCATGGGGCTGGCACCTCCTGGGGCTCCTGACCCCGATCCTGGTGGCGACGGGCAACGCCGCGGGAGGCTGGTGGGTCCTGACGGGGTTCGTCTTCGTGGAGCTGTTGGGTCCGCTGCTGGATACGGTCTTGGGGGAGGACGAACGGCCACGTCCTCCTCGGGAGTCCGGCCGCCCCTTCGAGGCGCTGTTGTACGCCCACGCGGCTCTCCACTTCGTGGCCTTGGGAACGCTGCTCTATCGGGCTTCGCTGGACGGAGCATCCTGGACGACACTGGGGGCTGCCGTCAGTACGGGGCTGTCTTCGGGGGTATCCGGTATCATCGTCGCACACGAGTTCGGACACGGTCGTCCCCGCTCGCTTCGTTGGTGGATCGGGCAAGCGAATCTTCTTTCGGTGCTCTACCTGCACTTCACCACCGAGCACAATCACACGCACCATCGCCACGTCGCGACGCGTGAGGACCCTGCAACGGCCCGAAGAGGTGAGTCTCTGTGGGGCTTTGTGCTGCGCACCATCCCCGCCCAGTTCCTGGACGCCGCAGGCGTCCACGCCTCCAAGGGCAGGAGCGGCCTCCGCAATCCCGCACTCCACGGGCTCGCCTTCCAGGTCACGCTCGTCGGCATCGTCGCCCTTCTCGGTGGTCCGTGGGTGGCCGCTGCCTTCGTCCTACAAGCGGCCATCGCCGTCTTCCAGCTGGAGTACATCAACTACATCCGACACTACGGACTCGAGCGGGCCGCCGACGAGCGACAGACGGCCCGCCACTCGTGGCAGACGGAGCGACGCTGGTCGCGGTGGACTCTCATGGAACTCACACGACACCCCGCGCATCATCTCAAGGCCAGTGTGCCCTTCTGGCGGCTCCGTCCCTACGCCGAAGCACCGACGCTGCCCTCGGGCTACTACGGGTGCTTCTGGCTCGCCGTCATACCGCCCCTGTGGCGCGCCGTCATGGAGCCTCGCATCCCCGACCCTTCGCGCGATACCGCCTGACGACCGCGACGTCCCAGCCTGTCATTCGCCGCCCGGGTCCAGCGTCCGTTCAGGAGGACACCCGGTGGATCCCGTGGTACACGTTCAGTCGACGTAAGGGACTGCAGGTCAGCCACTTGTGGCGATCCGGCGTAGTCCCGGACGGAGTGGCACATCCCCTGCTCATGTGATGTCGCTAGAACTCCGGGCTCTTCAGCTCGACGACCAGGACTGATTCGCAGCCGCCAACTCGAAACCTGGCACCGAAGAGCACGGGCGCCCCGGTCGGCACGCCGGCCGGGGCGCAGTTCGTTCAGAAGGCAGCCGGTCGCGAACCCTCAGGGCCAGATCCCCCGGTCGAGGGTGACTCGGGCCACACGCTCCACCGCCACGACGAACGCTGCGACTCGCAGGTCGGCGGGCTCCAGCGGATCTCCGTCCCGATCCAGCTCCTCTCGCCTGGCCTGGGTGGCCAGGGCACGGACCTCGTCGGCCGTCGTTGGCCATGTGAATAGTCGCCCCTGGACAGTGCCTGTGGAGCGCCGACGGGGAGCGGGTTTCGCGTCGAGGCCACACCCTGAGATCGGAGTGGGAGTACCCGCAACCAACGGATCGTTTCGGTCGGCCTTGCAACCCGCGTTCAGCTCATCCCTTGCCTCGGGCCTGCCTCGGGTCCTAGCCTGGAAAAAGCACTGCGCGTTCCTGCCCAGAGGTTGCTCGTGGCCCGGATCCTCATCGTCGACGACGAAGAAGGCGATCGCCTGATCGCCCAGGCGATTCTCGCCAAGTCCGGTCATGAGACGTATTTCGCCAGCGACGGCGA
>CALJKZ010000352.1 GCA_937983085.1 uncultured Gemmatimonadales bacterium | reverse complement strand
CCGCGACGAATGGAGCTTGCAGTACTCCAGCAGTGCGGCGCGGTGCCGCGCGTGGTCCTCTGCCGGGTACTGGCCGGTCCACATGAAGCCGAACACCGCCGCGGCGTCCTCGCCGCCGGCCACCGCCATCCCGTCGTAGCTGCAGTCGGGGGCCAGCACGGGGAGCACCTTCTTGATCGAGCTGCGCCCACGGAAGCCAGGGTGGATGTAGCCCTCCTTGATCACCTTCTCGAGGTCGAACAGCCGCTCGATCACCGCGCCGAGTGGTGCCTCCAGGTCGGGGAACCACTCGGCGAGCTGGGTGAGCACCTGCCGCTCGTAGCTGGAGTAGACCACGATCGATCCCTCATCGCCGAGGAACCGGAGAAGTTCCTCGGTGAGTTCGCGGCGCCAGTCGCCGTCGATCGGGGCGAGGTACTCGTGGTGGCGTTCGCTGCCGTTGCCGTCGCGGACGTGGAGCGAGAACTGGAACGGGTGCTTCCGGTACGGGCGGGTACCGTCGAACTGCGGAATCGCCGGCTGCACCGCCTCGAAGTCGAGGTAGTGCACGGGGGAGCGGAGCTGGTCGAGCAGTGCCAGTCCGTCCGGATTGATGCGTGGCGTGTTCGAGCGCATCACCTCCACGTGCATCGCCTGGATGTCGGTGAGCTTGGTGTCGGGCGGCAGGTGCGAGATCCGCTCGTAGGGTTTGAGCTCCTCGAACTTCTGGGCGGAGATACGTGGGATGTCGAACAGCGGGTCGGGGATGCCGATGCCCAGACAGTCGACGCCCCAGTGTTCGCAGTTCTTGCAGGCGAAGCAGAGGGTGGGTGCGGGTTCCTCGCCGGCGAGTGTGTCGGTGAGTTCGGGGAGGATGTTGCCGAAGGTGGCGGCGCGTTCGAGCGCGTCGGCGGTGACGTCGACGGTGGTGAGCAGGTTGTCGCCGGTGCCGTGGGTGTAGTCGCCGTTGACCATCACCAGCGAGACGCGGTGGATGGGGAGGTTGGCGGCGAGGAGCACGGCGGCGGTGAAGCCGACGTCGTCGATGTACTCCGGCTTGATCTTCTTGGACTCGGTGTTCGACCCCGACTTGATCTCGATCAGTTCCCATCCCTGCCCAAGTCGTCGGAGCGCGTCGGCGCGGGCGACGGCGCCGTGGGCTTCGAAGGTGGCCTCGAAGAGGAGGGTGGTCGCCGGGTCGGCGATGGCTTCCGCGGTCGCCTCCGCGGCGGTTTGTCGCGGGGTGCGCTGGAGGTAGCGGCCGGGGCCGAGCCATTCGCGGGCGCGGCGCTGCACCTCCTGGCCCTCGTAGAAGCGCCACTGGTCGCCAGGGGCCGGCGTGGCGGGGGTGAGGTTCTGCGCGCGCCACCCCTTGGTGGGGCACTCGAGGGCGGCGAGGAAGGCGTGCTTGGGGGTGGGCATGGGGGAAACGACCTCGGCTCTAGAACTCCGGCAGTATCCGGTTGACGCTACTACCTGCACGAGGGCCGAGTCCCTGGGCGGCGCAGATCTGCTCGGCACGCCCCCGGGGGTGGTTGCGCCCGCCGAGCGGGCGCGCACGGCACAAGTAGTCCGTCGACGGAAAGGGTCGGCCCTCGCGCAGGTGAACCCTGTGCTGGGGGCATAGCGCAACCGGATCTCTTCCGTCAGCACACATAGGCACCCAACCTGAATCCGGTTGCTGACCCCCTTGCAGCCTGACTTGACGGTACAAAAGAACGCGATCAGAATCATCGCAATGTCCGCCCCAACCCGCCATCTGCGACACCCAATCCGTCACAGCGACCCGCTAGGCTGCGGCTTGTCCGAAAAGATGCTGCTCGACGGAGCTGCGGAGGCCTACCGACTCGTTGACTCGATCGACCAGACGCTAGGAGTGCACCTCGCAGAGCTGGTGGAGCTCGCGAACCTGTCGGCCATGATCGGAAATCTCCTCGCAACCGGCATCGTGCGATCAAGTGGCGGGGTCTTTGAGAGAGCGGGGGCTCACAAATACCAGGACCTGCGAGGGACTGCTGCCGGCGCCTGCAACATCGAAGTAAAGGTCGCGCTGGAAACGAATCGGCCGAAAGGCCACCTCCCCAAGGCGGGCCATTACCTCACGGCACGGTACGTCTTGGTGCAGGAGGATGGCACATTTCAGCGGAGTATCAGGGGTGTAGTTCCATACATCTGGGAGATTCGCCTCGGACACTTGGAACTGTCGGACTTTAGCGTGAGCAACACCGACGGGGATTCTGGCAAGACGGCGGTTGTTTCGACCCAAGGAATGAGGAAGCTTCGTCTGCTGTACTTTGATGAACACTACTGCCCGTTTGCAAACGTCCGGCGATACCTCGCAGAGTATGGCTCCTAGTCAGAGCTGCTCCGCTATTGCTGTCGCGATGGCCCTTCCCAACAGCGGCGGAACAGCGTTGCCGATCTGCTTAACGATCTGGCCTCGGGTACCGACGAACGTGAACCTATCCGGGAATCCTTGAAGCCTCGCCCCTTCGCGTGGGGTGAGAGCACGGTCCTGGGTTGGGTGGATGCAGCGATTCGATGCCGGGTGGACGAAGTTGACTGTCAGTGTAACACTCGGCTTGTCTGCGTCCAGCCGACTATAGCTTGAACTGAATCCACTCTTAGTCAACCCGGCCGGCAGGGCCGCCCGTGAGTGGCCTGCGTGCCGTATGATCTCGAGCATCTTCGGGGAATGACGAGTGGCCGCATGCAGCGTGAGACGAGCCTCCTCCCCTCGCATCGCACGCTCGTAAGGGGTAAGGTCAATCCCGTCTAAGTACCTGTCGCTGGCCTCGCCGGCCGCGAGTGGTGGCAAGTCATGTATGGCCTCCATGACCGTGACGGCCTCCGGCATTGCCTCACTGAAGAGCGGATCACAGTGAATCCTCGGCGCTGACCCCGCCATGCTCCGGTGCTGAGTGGAGTGAGTGGGCATGGGCCACTCAAAGCGGCTTCGGCCTCGCCTTCCGACAATGATCAGTCGCTCCCGGTTCTGTGGCAGTCCGAACTGTGCTGCGTTCACGACTCGGTGGTCCACGGAGTAACCGGCGGCGCTAAGGATTGTGACGAGATGACTGAAGGTCGCTCCCCCATCGTGCGTCAGCAGACCGAGGACGTTCTCCAATACAAAGAAGGTCGGCTGTAGCTCAGCGACAACGACTGCGAACTGTTCGAATAGGCCATTCCGCGGATCTTCTAGTGTCAGGTTTCGAAACGGTCGAATGGACGAGAAGCCCTGGCAAGGAGGTCCGCCGATGACAACAGCGGGCTCGCCTGCACTCGACTCAAGTGACTTAAGAGACAATGAACGGATGTCGACGACGTGCGTGTCCGCGTACGCATGGTTGACCCGAAAGGTGGCGGCTCTATCCGCCAACAAGTCAACCCCAGCAGTAACAACAAACTTGCCCGT
The DNA here is from genome assembly GCA_937983085.1 of uncultured Gemmatimonadales bacterium. Classification (GTDB taxonomy): domain Bacteria; phylum Gemmatimonadota; class Gemmatimonadetes; order Longimicrobiales; family Gaopeijiaceae; genus UBA2589. The sequence continues at coordinate 27,946 of CALJKZ010000352.1, read as the reverse complement.
CATCTCGAATCCATAGGAGAACCCGCCAGAGCCGCAGAACAAATCAACGACCCTATGCTTGCCTGGCTCGATGGGCAACGCCCGCTTCTGAGTACCCATTCGGTCGGGGATTGCGGTTACATACCCTTCTCCACGGACCCCAGAACCCAAGAGCTCGGACTGTGCGGACGCGAGTTCGGGCAGCGCGACGCCGAAATGAGCCGACAACCGGGCGAGGGCAGCGTGCGGCGGCGCCTCGAGGCCTCGCTCCCAACGCACGATTGCCGTCCGCTCAAGTCCCGTAGCCCTGGCGAGCGCGGCAAGAGACTCACCTCTGCGAAGACGCAGTGATCGCAGGGTGGGTTCACGCTCCCGAGAAGAGTCCACTTCATCCTCCACTGCCAGCTCCCGAGTGTGACAACAGCCGTATTCGTTAGCAATGTAGTCAGGAAGCCGAGGTCCACAGATACGAGAAAACGCTTGGCGGGTCCCGATCGTTCGTCCCTCACAGCACCCGCACGCAACGCGTTCTGGCGACTTGCCGCGATCGGCGGCGGGATGCGGGAGCAGGGGCACGAACCTGCAAGCCGGAGGGGACCCGGACATCGGCATTGTCGGGTCCCCATGTTTGGCCTCCTGCCCGCGGGACAGCCACTACCCGGCCTAACGGCTCCTGCCCGAACCGGGCCCGAGATCACTCTGAACCCAACGGCCGCGGAATTGCGCTCAGACAGCCCAATGGCCTACCTTCGAGCTGCCCACCTGCCGCATGGCCCGAACCACGCGACGGGCCTAGAGTCGGGCGTGCTTCGTGGACATGGGCGATATCCAATGCCTCCGAGCGGTCTCCAGCATCCTCAGGCGTGTTGAACCCCGGAGCCCCAATTGAACGTCCGCCCTCGAATCGTCCGCGACCCAATTCACGAGGACATTCCGCTCGGGCCCATACAAGCCGCCATCGTGGACACCCCAATCTTTCAGCGACTGAGATACATCAAGCAGAACGGCCTATTGCACTTCGTGTTTCCTGGGGCGGTCCATACTCGGTTCAGCCATTCCCTGGGCACATTCCACCTTGCCGGAAGGGCATTCAATAGCCTTTTCGAGAACGTCTCACGTAGCGACCCCGCTGCCCTCGCGAGCAAAGAGTTTCAGTACATCCGGCAAGTATTCGAGACAGCGGCATTGTTGCACGATTGTGGCCACTCCGCGTTCTCACACTCCATCGAGCACGTTAGGATTGACGGCAAGCCGTTTTTTCCTTCGGTTCCCGAACTCGCGAGCGAATGGGGAAGCGACAACGGTCTCAGCAGGTGGTTGTCGGGTAGGATCGAGGCCGGGGAGCTGGAGCTCGCCCCATATCCATCGCACGAGGAGTTCGGCCTTCTCCTAATTGGGGTTCTCTTCGACGGCCACTATGCTGAGAAGGTCACAGACACGAGCGCAGCGCTCTTAGCGGTGGATCCGATCGACTTCGCGGACGACATACGGTCGATGATCGCACGGTCATTGACTCCGTCCGAAGTGTTCAAGCGCTGTGCAGTTCAGGTGTCGAATTACATACCCGGCATTGAGGCAGTTCCTGAGCGCGAGCAGCCGAAGCAGCTGCAGCGCGCACTCTCTACGCTTATTAGCGGCACCGTAGACGTTGATCGACTAGACTACCTCAATCGCGACTCCCGGTTCACCGGCACACTGTATGGTCTCTGTGATGTTGGGGTAATTATCAACGCCCTTGAGCTCTGCGTAGGAGAAGCTGGTGGCCCGGTTCTCAGCGTTGGATTGCGGAAGCGGGCGTGTCAAGCAGTCGATGACTTTCTCTGGAGTCGATACCAGCTATTCAATCAAGTGCTCAACCACAAGACGAACGTGGTCCTGAATGCGCTCTTGGCAGACGCACTGAAAGCGGCTGTTGAGAAGCCCGGGCTCGGCATCGGCCGACCCCTCGCACTGGAGGACTTCATCTCGTTTACGGATGAGTACGTGATGTCCAGCGTAATCGACGCCAGCCTGCGGGACAAACACTCCAGTCGCCGAGCTTATCATCAGACCTTGGTTGGGAGAGAGCTGCCTCGCTACCTCGGCCGGCTCGACATTACGGAGGTCGACCACGCAGAGCGCGAGACCTTGACTGATTCGAGAACACAGCAATTCGTCGAGCGGCTGCGTCAGGCAGGAGTCCCCGACCCGAAGGTCCGCCATTGGTCCACCGAGAGCACGCTGCTCAAGGGCACAGGGCTTCCGTTCGTCCTTGAGCGGGACAAGATTGGCGGTGCCGACTACCCACCCGCGCCAGCCTCCGACCCGGATACATACCAGATCCCACATTGGTGCGAGAGCGGTCGCCTTCCTTCTTCAACCTACTTGCACTTCTTCACAGACCGGTGAACAACCCACCGAACCACCAACCCTCGGGGGACAAAGTGAGCGACGCCATCCAGCGGATCAGTGCACACGTATCCAAGGTCTCGCACAGCAGTGGGTTTATAGAGCTCCGCGCCGAGCAGACCTCGAGCCGCCTGACACTCCACATCAGCTCCTTCGTCGGAGGTCGGACGGATCGGTATCCAACCGTCGGTGACGAGGTCATCGTAAGCATGAAGGATCAGCTACCCATCGCCGCCCGTCCAACCGAGAATCCTCGGTAGCGAGTACTCCCCGGCGGCCGGGCCCCGGTGGTGCCTACACTTTGCGTCGACTGGCACCACCGAGCGCCTTGAACGTCAGGGCCAGCGGACCCGATGCTTTCCCGCCGTTTCGCTCCGGTCCGCTCGCGGGGCCTCCACGAGACCGCCCCGTGTAGCCCCAGTTTCAGCACTGCGCTTTCTATCCTGTCCCGACTCTGCCATAGAGCACCCCCAACGCCCCCGCCCTGAGCACCACGAACCCCACGAACGCCACCCACAGCCCGGTGTTCTCCCACGCGCCGATCAGCGGCAGCGACAGCGCGATGAACCCCAGGCACGAAAGCACCGACGCGTTCCGCATCGCTCGCGTGGCCGTGGCGCCGATGAATATGCCGTCGAGCTGGAACGCCGCAAACGATACCGCGATGTAGAGCGCTGTCCATGGCAGGTAGTCCACCGCCACCTCGCGCACCGGGGCGAGATCGGTGAGCGCACGGATCATCCACGGGCCGAAGGCCAGCACCAGCAGCGAGAGGACAACCGCGCTGATGGCGGCGAGGTGGGTGGAGACCTTCACGGCTGCGTCGAACTCGCTGGGCTCCGCCCCCTCGGTCGCTGCGCTCCCTCGGGGTGACATTGCGCGCGCTCTACCAATCGCCCGCCCCACGAGTATCTCCGTCGAATGCGCATACCCATCCAGCAAGTACGCGCTCAGCGCGATCAGCTGCAGCAGCACGTAGTTGGCCGCCAGGATCCGGTCGCCGAACTGCGCCCCCTGGTTGACGAACCACCCGAATCCCAGCAGCAGGAACAGCGTCCGCACCATGATGTCGGCGTTGGCCGCCAGCAGCTCGCGCGCCTTGGCCCAGTCGCGGAGCCGCTCGCGCGGCCACCACGGCTCGCTGTCCTTCCGTTCGGCGCGGACGATCCGCCACAGCACCCACATCCCCACCGCCACCGCGGTCCACTCCGCCAGCGCGGTCCCCAGCGCGATCCCGCCGACGCCCATCCCCAGCACCCCGGCAAGGAGCACATCGAGCGCGGCGTTGAGGCCGTTGAGCACCACCTGCACCAGCAGCACCGCGCGGGTGCGCCCCAGCCCCACCAGCGCGCCGGTCACCGCGAACATCCCCAGCGACGCCGGCGCCGCCCAGATCCGCAGGTCGTAGTACCCGCGGGTGAGCCGCTCCACCTGGTCGCTGGCGCCGATCAGCTCGAGCGCCAGCCACGCGATCGGCTGCTGCACCGCGATCAGCACCGTCCCCACCACCACCGCCAGCCCCAGCGCCCGCACCACCGTCGCGCGCACCTCGGCGCTGTCGCCCCGGCCCCACGCCTGCGCCACGAAGCCGGTGGTCCCCATCCGCAGGAACCCGAACCCCCAGAAGACGAACGAGAAGATCAGCGCGCCGAGCCCGATGGCGCCGAGGTCGGCCGTGGTGCCCACGTGGCCGATGACGGCGGTGTCGACCAGGCCCAGCAGCGGCACGCCAGCATTGGCGAGGACGATGGGCCAGGCGAGGGTGAGGATCTGGCGGTGGGTGGTGGGCATGGGGAATTGTCACCAAGAGGCCGGGGCCCTGTCACCCCGAGGGAGCGCAGCGACCGAGGGGGCGGAGCCCGGCGAATGCGACTGCCGGCCTCCGCCCCCTCGGTCGCCCTTCGGGCTCCCTCGGGGTGACAGGACCCCTTGGAGTGAAGGTTGCCTAAGGCAGGCTCCGCCCCCCACGCTTGTCCCCTCCCTTCGCTCGGGGCAAGGCTCGGGGTCGGAGTGACAGGTCCCGGGGGACAGTGCCTCATTGACGCCCGACGTCGCCCCCCGCATCCTCGATACAGGCGCCCTCGGAGCGCCTCCGGTCCGCGGGAAGGGATCGTCCCATCCGAGCGTTGCACTCGCGCAGCCACAGCTCCGGAACTCCTTTGGGCCCACCACGCGGACGGGGCCGACGAAAGGAGTCTCCATGTCCTCCCCCCGCCCGCTCCCGCCGCGCCCGTCACTCGAGTTCGAACGCAAGCAGGCCAAGCGCCTCCTCCGCGCCCTCCAGGCCGGCGATGCCGCGGCACTCCAACGCACCGCACTCCTCCCCACCGCACGACGCCGTCGCGCGGACTGGAAGCTGGCCGACGCCCAGCTGGTCATCGCTCGCGAGTACGGCTTCACCTCCTGGCCGCAACTTGTGCGCTACTTCGAGATCTGGCACCGCCATGAGGCAACCGGTTCGTCCGCCAACTCGTGGTCGGCGGACTACTACCAGCAGCGGGTGCAGCACCACCTGGCGCTCCATCAGCGGCGGCTCCCCGGCGGCGCGCATGCGCTGGCAGCATTCGTCCCGCGCCTGATCGGCAAGAGCAACGACGAGATCTACGACACACCCGTCACCGAACACGAAGTCCAACTCGCGGTCGCCCGGCTGGCACGCTTCCCGAGCTGGGACGCACTGATGCGCGCGGCGCCGGCGCACGAACCCGAAACCGAGCCCTGGCGCCAGACTCCCTTTGGAGACGCGATCGAGGCGATGCGCACAGCCGATCTCGCCGCGCTTCAGACCATCACCGCCCATCACCCCGAACTGTTGAATCCCGAGTGGCGCGGCTATCACCCCTCGACGCTGCTGCAGAACGCCTGGACGATGCAGCAGCGGAATCCTGGCCCTGCGATTGATCAGGTCGTCGCTTGGCTCGAGTCGCAGACACCTGCGCTCCCGGAAATTGCGACCAGGCAACTGCACCAGATCTGGCTGCACACCTCGCCTTCCCAGGTGCGCTACTTCCTCGACAAGGGCGCCGACCCGGCCTGGATTCCGCCCAACGGCGTCACCCTGCTCGAACGCGCGCTGATGGTTTGCCATGATCCGGCACCGGTCGACCTGATCGCCTCACTGGTCCCTCCCGTCGACGCGTTCTGGGTTCACGCCGGACTTGGGAATACGACCGCGATGCAGCGCTACTTCACCTCCACCGGATCGCTCGCTGCCGCAGCTCACTATCGCCGGCCCGACTTCCTTGCCGTGAACCTTCACATTCCCCAGCGCCAAGACGCCGACGACGCCGAGGTGATGTGGGAGGCATTCCTGGTCGCGGGCGTGAACCAGCGCGCCGGGGCGATCGATTTGCTGATTGGGCACGGCCTCGACATCAACGCGGCTCCGTGGGGACAGCCGCTCCTCAATTTCGCGGTGAGCAACCGGCTTGTGCGGCTGGTGGAACTACTGGTGGAGCGGGGCGCGAATCGCGACCTCGAGGGCTTCATGCCGAGCATGACGGCAAGGGAGCTGGCTGAGGAGGGGTACCGCGAGGCCCCGGAGGATGAGGCTCCGCGGAGGATTCACGAGATCGTCTGCCGGTAGGACTGTCACCCCGAGGAACTGTCACCCCTCGCGCAGCGAGGGGGCGCGACCACTGGGAGCGGCCGTCGAACACCTCAGCGGCCGGCCCCCAAGTCTCTCGCCGCATTCTTCAGTCCCTGCGCCTGGCGGTGGGGCATGAATGTCTCGGGCTCGGCAGGCTCACCATGTTGGCGCGTGCGCCGAACATGGTGATTCGATCCGTGGGTGCGGCCACTGTCGAAGCGACGCGCGAATCTGCATGCCGCGCTCTTGGCCGTTCGGCGATGAACAGGCTCTCCAGATCACCGTAAACGGACCAGATGGCAGACCCCGGATCATCCGGCGGAACCCCCGACGAGCACTACGATGAGGCGCACTAGAGGCCCGAGACGCCTGCCGATTCGACACTAGTGTTTTTCTCATGCCGGGATTTGTTCGTCTTGCTGAGGCGTGTACCGGGCGACACCGTAGCCGCACAACTCCCAATGCTGCCATCGCCCTCCGGCTGCCAAGGAGCTCCCCCATGACTCCCGTCCGCCACGCACTACCGATCGCCCTCACGATGGGCATCTTCTCTCAACTCACTGCTCAATCGCTCGACTGCGTCCCGGATCCGGCAGGCTGCACTCAGACTGTTCCAGCCGGAACGAAGAAGGTCACCTTCCAGGTCCGGACCACCGGAACCACCCCAACCTCAGTCATTCAGAACGTGATCGTCATCGGGACCACCGATGAAGGTGTTGTGTCCCCTGTCGTATCGGGCAACACGGGTATCGCTGCGGTCGTCTGGGAAGGCATCATAGCGCCTGGACAGACTATCCGCATTGCGTTGGAAGCCGAGATGAACAGCATCACCCATGCCCGAACGCTCTACATTCAGGCTCGCGACCCGCTGGGGAGGATGCTCGAGATCAAGAACGATTCCCAGAGCACCTCGACGGGGCTGATTCTGCCCCGCGCACTGCAGGTCTACCTAGATGCGAGCCGGAAGCCTTGCGCGGAGCAACGTGTGTACTTCGCACCCTCAGCCGGTGGAACGGTATCACCGGACACGGCGTATGGCACCGCCGTCGCCGGCGGCAAGTGCGTGGCCGAGGCAACCTGGAGGCTCGGTCCCGCCGTAGGTGAGCAAACCGTTTGGGCCCGCCTCGTGGAGGGGACTGATCGTAGGTCATTCAATGCGGTGGCGCGAGCCCGCCCAAAGCTCAGCGGCGGACTGGTTTGGAGCGCTGCGTTCCTTGGCGAAGGAAATGACGATGCGATGACGGTGACCAAGGAGATCGGCAAGTATCAGTACACCGAGATCGACCCTGGATCGGGACGCGAGATCACGATTACTCGAGACACGGTGCTCTCACAAACCACTTCTCAGATCGAGACGCCAAACTTCGACCCGATTGTCGGCATCGAGTTCACCGTGTTCCCGACAGTCCGCGCAACACGACGGATCCGGTGCTTTGCGGGGGTCTCGGCAACAGCGCCCACCGAGCGGTTCTTCGCTGGCATTGCACCGATCGCCCTCTTTAGCAAGCAGTTGACCGAGGGCTCGGCGATCGGACTGTATGTGGGCACGAGCCTGTACCGTGCCAAGACCACTGACGGTCGGAAGAACATCTGGAGCTGGCCTTCGGCTATGCTGGTGGTGGACGGAACCTCGCTCCTCAGCGCGGTGGCGGGAGCGTTCAAGACCGGAAGCTGATCCCAGAAGGCCTTCGGGGGCGGATCCGCTCGGCTGGCTTCACCCTTCCTCCGCCCCCTTCCACCGCCTCCTTGCGTTGCTTGGGGGTCTTCATCGGGAGAACAGGCCCCGGAGGCCGGGACAGGCCCCATATTGGTTCCATCCCAACCAAGGCCACCCCGCCCATGAAAGCCGCCGCCAAGCTGATCGCCTTCGTCGCGGCCTACACCGCCGTCGCCTATCTGGTGCTCATCCTGCTCGGCGTCATGACCAGCAGCGACGTCGAGTCGGGCCCGACCCTCCTCGCCGCCCTCATGGTCGCCATGGTCACCGTGCTGTTCGACGAGAAGGGGACCGTCCCCAAGGGTGCCCGCGTGGCGGTGATGGCACTGCTGGTACCGGTCACCCTCGCGTGGGCGTACCACGGCTACCAGATGGCCACCGCCACCTTCCCCGAACGCGGCTACCTGCTGCGCGCAGTGGTGTGCCTGGCGCTGTTCCTGGCGCCGACGGTGATCGGGCGGAGGCTCCGGAAGGCGAGGCGGGCGAGGAAGGGGTGACGTCGCTCCCCGAAGGGAGCGACGTCATCCCGAGCGGAGGGCCCGCGGAGCGGGCCCGGAGTCGAGGGATCCCTCGACTGCGCGCCCCTGACGGGGCGCTTCGCTCGGGATGACGCCTACGGCACCACTCCACCCAACCACCCCAGCACCCTCTCCCACGTCCCATCCACCATCCCGCCGGGCACCCGCTCCGCCACCAGCATCGACGAGCCGTGCACGCCGGGATCGGCCACCACCACCGTGTGCCCCGCCGCGCGGAAGAGCTCGGCCTGCTCGGCGACCGATTCGATCGCAATCTCTGACTGCGGCCGGAGCACCATCAGCGGCACCGAGAGCTGCTGCGCCGACTCCTCCGCTCGGCAGCCGTCCATCGGCGTGCCCGACGCGGGCGAGAACGCCAGCACCCCCGCCACGCGCTCGCGATCGGTGGCCGCGACGCGGATCACCAGCGCCGCACTGTAGCTGCTTCCCCAGAGCACGATCGGGATCCCGGCACTGCGGTCGCGCACGAAGCGCAGCGCGCCCGTGATGTCGGCCTCCGCCTCGCAGTAGCCGCCGCTGATGCCGCGCGCGGCCACGGTGCGATTGACGCCGCCGAACCGGTCGCCGCCCGAACGCTGATCGATCGCCAGCACGTCGTAGCCCTGCACCGCGAGCTTGAACGCGATCTCGTTGTACTCCGCGTCACCACTCGCCCCCGCCTGGTGCGCCGCGATGATGATCGCCTTTGGCGGCCGGCCGGCGGAGTACCAGGTGCCGAACACCTGCTGGCCATCGGATGCGGCAAAGGTCACCTCGCGGTGCTGCGCCACAGCAGGCACCGGGAAGAGCAGGGCAGCGATCAGGGCGAGACGGGGGGTGGGCATCGTGGATCCTCTTGGGTCAGCGGGTATGTCACCCCGAGGGTGCGAAGCACCCGAGGGGGCGGCACCTGCCGGATGCGAATGCCGGCCTCCGCCCCCTCGGGTGCCCTGCGGGCACCCTCGGGGTGACAGGCCCCAAGAAAGAAGCTGTTGCCCAAGGCAAGCTCCGCCCCCTCGCTTCGCTCGGGGTGACAGCTCCTCGAGGTGACACTTTCTCGTGTACCGCTGCGCGAACATGTACCACGGCATTCGCCTTCCTCACGTGAACATCCCACATGGCCAAGCTCATGTGGGTGTATATCCTCGCCTCGCCGAGTCGCGAGCTCTACGTCGGCGTCACGAACGACCTGCATCGCCGCTGGGCGGAGCACCAGAACGGCGACGCCACTTCCTACTCCGCGCGCCACAACACGCGGTGTCTCGTCTACTACGAGGCTGTCTCCGGACAGTTGCAAGCGATCGCGCGCGAGAAGGAGATCAAGGGCTGGAAGCGCCTCGATCGGCTGGATCTGGTGGAGTCGATGAATCCGGAGTGGGAGGACCTGGCTCGCAAGCTTGGGTGGAGCTTGCCTTAGGCAATCCCACTCATATGGGCCATGTCACCCCGAGGGAGCGTAGCGACCGAGGGGGCGGAGGCCGGCATTCGCATTCGGCAAGCGCCGCCCCCTCGTTCGCTGTGCTCTCCCTCGCTTCGCTCGGGACAAGACTCGGGGCGGCCGCGAAGAGCGGCCGGCTCGGGGTGACAGTTCAAGGCGAGGGGGCGGAGTCTGCACGTGCAAGCTCCGCCCCCTCGGTCGCTGCGCTCCCTCAGGGTGACAGTGCTACCCCTCCCCACCCGCGATCGCATACGTCGCATCCGGAAACCGCGCGACCAGCTCCAGCTCGCCCCCCATCGCCTCGATCACCGATCGCAGCGTGCTGACCCGCACGTCGGCACGACGCAGGATGCGCGAGATGTTGCTCTGGGCGCGCTGCAGCCGTTCGGCGATCTCGGCTTGCGTGAGCTCGCGCTCGTGGAGCAAGTCCATGAGGCTCAGGATCATGCCGATCTCCCGGGCGCGCTCCCTTATCTCCTTGCGTGTCTCGGGGGAGAACTCCGCCTCGAGTTCGTCCCAGCTCACGTTTGGCATCATTCTCCTCCGGACTCGCTGAGATGTCGTTCCAGAATGGCCTCCGCGCGAGGAACCATTCGTTCATACCACCGGTCGTCCTTTCCCTTGTCACCACCCACCAGCAGGATCGCCACTCGGCGGTGGTCGAAGGCATAGAGCAGGCGATACGGTCTCCCCGCATGCTGGACTCGCAACTCCCGCAGCCGGCCGAACCGTGATCCCTGAATCTGCGACGAGTACGGATAGCCAAGCGCTGGACCCTGTTCACGAATGAGGCGGATCCTGGGAGCGAGCGCCTTCCTCGCCGTGTGATCTAGCCCGTGCCACCAGACCCGAAACTCGTGGCTGACCTCAACCCGCCATGCCGGCCTGGACGACTCCATCGAATATGCCTCTTGCGGTATATGCTTGCAAGAGCATATCGAGAGTCACCACGAAGACGCGGCACCGGCTAACGCGTTGTGGCGAATGGAATTGCGGCCCCTCCGTCGCCATGATGGACTCCGTCAGCCTCCCCCGCTTGGCGCGCTTGGGGCGACATTTCCCCCATGCCCCACCTCGTCCTCCTCCGCGGCGTCAACGTCGGCGGGCACCGGACGTTCAGTCCCGCTCGCCTGGCCAAGGACCTGTCGCACCTCGACGCCGTGAACATCGGCGCCGCGGGAACGTTCGTGATCCGGGAGAAGGTGTCCGTCACGGAACTGCGCGCGTAGTTTGCCGAGCGATTGCCGTTTGACACCGAGATCATGATCTGCGCGGGGAAGGACGTGCTCGACCTGGTATCGGGCGACTGGTTCAAGGGCTATCCGGAGAAGAAGGAGCTGGTGCGCTTCGCTTCTCTCTTCTCTCATTCGCCCAAGCGCGGAGCCTCGCTTCCGATTTCGCTTCCGGAAACAGGCGACTGGGACGTGAAGCTGTTGGCGGTTCATGAACGCTTCGTGGTGGGAGTCTATCGTCGCCACATGAAGGCGATCTCGCGGCTCGGCGCGCTCGACAGGCTGTTTGGCGCGCCGGCCACGACGCGAAGCTGGAACACCCTGGAGAAGGTGGCGGGGGTGCTGCGGGGCAGGCCTTAGGCAACTTCACATACATGGGCCCTGTCACCCCAGCAGCATCTCGAAGTAGGCGAGCGGCGTCCCGCGATACGTCACCTGCCCGTGCGGCGTGAACCCGCAGCGCTCGTAGAACGGGCCGGCACCGGCGGGTCCGTCGTAGGCGTCGAGCCGGATCGCGTCGGCCGGCCAGGTCCGCGCAACATCAATCGCGTCATCGAGCGCCATTCGGCCGAGGCCACGGCGCTGCTCGCTCACCGCCACGGCCATGTTGGTGAGATAGAGCGGTCGTGCGACCGGGGTGAAATGGCTGACGTCGATCGCCCATGGCTTGCGGGTGCCCAGTTGCAGGACCGTCACCAGGCGTCCGCCGGTGCGGCCGATGCGCAGCCGAGCCCGGCGCACGTCGAGCAGCACCGAGCGGTCGGTGACCTGGTTCGACCAGTGACCCTTGCCGTGCCTCGCGGTGAGCGCGTCCGCCGTGGCGTTCCGGAGCGCCACGATCTCGGCGACGTCGTCGGCCGTGGCGTCGCGGAACACCGGATCCGCCATGGTTACGACTGGCCGTCCTTCGAGCGCGTAGCCACGTACCACCCCGCCAGCACGATCACCACGAACACACCCACGAAGATTCCAATGGACAAACCGCTCATGTCGGTGCTCCGTTCGGTTGTGGCGCAGGGATCTCGAGCTTCGCCTACATCTCCGGTGCCGCGCGCGGGCCCACCACCACGCGGTCGATCCGCCAGGCGCCGTCGTCGCCGCGCTCCCAGCGGATGAAGTAGTTCCCTTCGATCCGCATCTCGCCATGCACCGTGGCGAGGACCTCGTCATACTCGCCCACGTCGTACACCACGTCGCCGTGGCCGAAGAGATCGTCGCGCCTGAGGTCGATCGAGACCACCCCGCCGTCAGCCCCGAAGAGTTCACGAACGATCGTCCCGAACTCGTCGCGGCCCGCACGAATCCCGGGCTCGAGGATCCGGGCATCGGCGGTGAGGTGGGTGAGCATGGCGTCGACGTCACCGACCTTGGCGGCGTCGAAGAACGCCGTGAACGCCGAGTCGATCGCGGCGGCCACTGCCGCCTGATCGCTCTCGACCGGTTCGGCGGGAGGCGCCTGCTCGGCGGTGCACGCGGCGAGCAGCAGGAGCGTGGCGAGGGCGGCTGGGACGCGGGACCGGATCACGGGGTGTCTCCTTGGGTGGGGAGGCATCGAGAGTACGTCAGGATCCCGGAGTCGGGAAGCGGGCGGGGGGACGGCTCCTACCACCCCACGCACCTACCCCACTCCGCCACCACCTCCTGCCCGCCGTCCACCACGTGGTAGCGGTCGTAGGCCGCGGCGGTGATGCAGCTGTGGTTCGGCGCGATGCGCACCTTGGCGCCGATCGGCAGCGCATCCCACGGCCAGTGGCCTTCGCACATCGCCAGGCCGTGCTCCTGGTAGACGCGCACGATCTTCGTGGTACCGAACGCAGGCTTGCCATCCAGGCCCCCCGCCGAGCCGAATCCCGCGTCGTGCGCGGTGGTCTCGGTGCTGCGATCCTTGGACAGCGCCAGCGCGCCGGCATCGAGCACCAGCACGCCGTGCTCCACCCGGTGGCCGATCACCGACGCGAGCACCGTCACCGCGATCTCGTCGTGGGCGCATGCACCGATCGCCGCCTGGAACAGGTCGCCGAACATGTACACCCCCGCCCGCACCTCGGTCACTCCATCGAGTCGCTCGGCAAACATCGCCGTGGGCGTCGAGCCGACCGACACGACCTCAACCGAGCGACCGCTCCGCCCGATCAGCTCCGCCGCGTCGACCACCGCGGTGCGTTCCTGCTCCGCGACCACGGCGTGTTCCGCGGGCGTTCTGCCGCGGTAGCCGGCGTGGGTCATCACCCCGGCCAGCCGGTCGCCCAGCGCGCCGGCGATCTCGAGCAGCACCGGATCGTCGGCAAAGACGCCGGAGCGATGCTCGCCGCAATCGATCTCGATCAGCGCGCGCACCGGCAGCGGTGATTCGGCAATCGCCTTGGCCACCGCGATGCTGTCGGTGAGCACCGTCACTCGCGCGCCCTTGGCGATCACCGGTTCGAGTCGCGCGAGCTTCTCCGGTGTGATGCTCACCGCCAGCAGGATGTCGTCGAAGCGGTGTTCGGCGAAGTACGCCGCCTCGGCGACGGTCGACACCGTGATCCCCTTGGCGCCGCGTTCCATCGCCATCCGCGCCACGTCGGCGCTCTTGGCGGTCTTGAGGTGCGGGCGGAGCACCACGCCGTGGCGACCCACCGCGCGGGTCATGCGGTCGAGGTTGCGCGCGAGGATGGCGCGGTCGAGGACGAGGGCGGGGGTTGGGACATCAGTGAGCTTAGGCATGGTGCAATGTATGCCAGTCACCCCGAGGAACTGTCACCCCGAGCCTTGTCCCGAGCGAAGCGAGGGAGCAGTGAGGGGGCGGAGGCCGGCATTCGCATTCGGCGGGTTCCGCCCCCTCGGTCGCTACGCTCCCTCGGGGTGACAGTTCCTCGGGGTGACAGGGCCCCAAGGGGATCACCTCACCAGCATCCTCTCATTCCCCGGATCGTAGATGATCTCGAACCGCGCCAGCACGCCGAACCCGATCAGCGCGTCGTAGGGCGGGTTGGCGTCGGCGCCGGTGGGTTCGCGGGCGAGCCAGGTGCGGAACGGTTCGCTGGTGAGTTTGCCGAACTGCACCGTTGTCCCTTCCACCGGCAGAGACGTCAGCGTGCCGCCGAGTCCGCGACCGAGCGTATCGGCGGTGGTGGAGGTGGCGTGGCGGGTGAGGTTGCGGGCGTTGGTTTCGCGGGTGCTGACGCGGAGCGTGGCGCTCATGCCGAGGTCGATCAGGGTGCGGAGCGAGTCGTGTGAGCCGTCGGGCCAGGTGACCTGCAGCATGGTGGTGGCGCGCGGGCCGGTGACGATGAGAGGCAGCACCTGCCAGCCGGTGGTGTCGATGGTCGCGGGGTCGAGCAGTTGGGCGCGCAGGGTGGTGAAGTTGAGCTGCAGGGCCTGATCGCCAAAAAAGGTGGTGCCGAGCAGTCCGTCGACCTGTCTGTCGGCGGCGTTGCCGAGCATCGAGTCGAGCGGGATGACGGGGACGCGCGGGAGGAATCGGCGCATCTCGCCGAGTTCGAGGGTCACCGAATCGGCGAAGGTCACCTCCACTTCATCCCCGCCGCCGCCCCGTGCCGTGGCCCGCGCCGGATATCCGATGTCGCGCCAGGTGCGGTGCCAGCCGGGCCGGCGGAGGACGAACTGGCGATCGAGCATCAGGTTGTCGATCGGGTCGTAGAGCAGCCGGGCGGAGTCGCCGTTGATGGTGGCGTGGAAGAAGATGTGGCCGGCGAACTCGAACGGGAGCCCGGGCGCCTGAGCGGGGGCGCAGGCGGGGAGGAGCAATCCGACAGCGAACAGTGATGACCAATTCATCTGCCTAGAGTATCGCACGAGGACACCTGAAACCAGTTGTGAGTCTTCTGACGAGCTGCTGTCACCCCGAGCCTTGTCCCGAGCGAAGCGAGGGAGAAGCGAGGGGGCGGAGCTTGCACGTGCATTCGGCAGGTTCCGCCCCCTCGGTCGCTACGCGACCTCGGGGTGACAGGCTCCGGGGAAATTGTTATGATCTTCTCACGGTCCGCCTCCGTCTCGGCGGGCCGGGCATCAGGAGTGGCGGCACGTGGCCGCCTGCCAACCGACCCCTCGCCCGAGGGTCACGGTGGCTCCCCACTCACGGGGGATGCGCGCGCGAGACGGCGACGCCAAGCGAAAGGGTGGTTTCCCATGCCTCAGCGTGTCTGGAGTTACCTCTGCTGCGGTCCCGGCAAGTGCGGACCGGAGCCGATGTGTGCCGAGCATCGCAAGAAGGGAACGTTCGCGGGGTGGTGGCCGCGATCGTCGGAGTGGACCGAACGCTACGTGCGGGTGCACGGGTTGGCGCACAAGGGAGCGCACCGTGACCTGGCCGACCGGGTGTTCGCGCCGCTGCGTGATCGGTGCCCGGCGTGCCGCGGTTCCGGCTGGCTCGGCGAGGAGACCGACGACGCACCGCTCATCTGCCCGGGGTGCGACGGAGTCGGGTGCAACTGGATCTGCGCGATGGACGAGGTGGCCGCCGCGCGGGAGCTGGTGATCAGGGCGTTCCCGGAGGCGCGGACGGGGTGGCGAATGGCGGGCTAGCCGCTCGCCTCGAGCTTCCGCCGGATTCTGGCGAGGGTGCCGGGGTTGGCGACCCGGCACCCTGCCGACATTCTCCTGCACCTGAGACTCAATGTCAATCTCGCTACCGGAGCACTGCGCGAAGCTCATCCAGCAGAGCACCAACGTCGCGGAGATTCCTGTCATATCCTCCGCCATCATAAGCTGTGTCTAGGACTTGCCGGGGCATAAACACCGAGAGGTTCGCAGCTCGCATTGCCTGCAGCCCATCCGTCGAGAGATCCGTATCTACAGTGAGAAGGTACTTCGCTTCAATGCGCGCGGCCTCGGACAGAATCTGCCTCCAGCGCTCACGGACCACAGACTTGCACGCGACCATTCTCAACAGATCATCGGGTAGCGTCTTGTCGTCGTATGCCGCCTGACCGGGAATGATGAAGTCGGGCGATTCCTTCCCTTCCGTCACGCCCTGTGCCGTGTAGGGGATTCCGTTGCGGGTCAGGACTGCCGCGAAATGGTGCTGGAGGCTTTGCCCTCGCCGGGACTTCCTTGACTGAAGTCGAGACAGCACCAGTGCGACCGCTGCCTCGAACGGGATCCGCCCTTCTTGGGTCGCTGCATCCAAGGCCTGCTGGCCGAGCTGTTGTTCCAGGTGCTGGAACAGAAACGTCTCGACCTCGAGCAGCCAGAACAGATGCTGATCGGCATCGATCGGACCGGGCCAAAGTTCCGCGAGAATCCTCTGTGCTTCTTCTGCCATGGACCGGGTAGTGGGCAATTGGTCGCTGGCGAGGACTCCTGACACGAACGTCTTGTCCGCTGCGGCAATCACACGGCCTGCATCCGGCCCGGCGATAGGTTCTGTGAGACTCGCGAGCAGTTGCTCAAGGGCACCCACTCCGATCGCCTTTCGGACGTGGCGGAAGCGAGTCGAGAGAGGCGATCCGATATCGTCGAGGATTACAGAAAGCGTACTGCCGAGCTGAGAGCCTGCAGGCACAACCAGAGCGTGAAGGTCCGTGGAATCAGGTTGGCGCAAGACGATGAGGATGTCGCCCTCACTCGCACGTTGCTGCAGCATGGCAGACGCGTAGTAGAGCCGATACTCGGCGCTTCGGGGCTTGCCCTTTCGCGAGTCGTAAAGCGTGTACAAAGTGGACTCATGATCGAGGAGACGTGCGCTCGTACCGACGTAGTGCAGCTCGAGGCGCCCCGACACTCCCGCTTCGGGAAGCGCGAGCGCCTTCCGGAGCATCCCTGCGTTGAGTTCATGCTGGTTGGAAGCCGACACCGATATCTCTACTGCGGCAAGCCGCTTCGCAGCCAGCAGTATCGGTGTGTCAGGCTCGATGGGAAGATCGAATTGTCCGGACAAGGCGGCGAAGTCGCTCACTCGAAAGGTTGCACTCCCACACAGTCAGCACACGCCATCCGAGGCGACGGAGGGCTCTTTGGTTCCGCACATCAC
Organism: uncultured Gemmatimonadales bacterium; assembly: GCA_937983085.1. GTDB lineage: Bacteria > Gemmatimonadota > Gemmatimonadetes > Longimicrobiales > Gaopeijiaceae > UBA2589. The sequence continues at coordinate 11,111 of CALJKZ010000352.1, read as the reverse complement.
GAGACACGTTCAGCTCGAACTTCTGATTCCAGAAGCTTGTGTTTGTCGACGGAGTGGTTGCGAATCGACATCCGGGATGGCGGTGCCAATAGCATCCATGAACGAACACAACAGTCTTCCATTTTGGGAGGACCACGTCCGGGCTGCCTGGAAGCTCGCGTGCGTGAAGGCGAAACCGTAGTCCCGCCCGGTGGAGGTGCGATCGTACAACTCTCTCCGGTTCAGTGTCACGCCCCCTGATGCCGCTCATCATCCGGCTTCGGACGGCCTTGCTGACAATGTCGGCCATTCTCAGGCCAGCTGGAGCTCAAGGGCCTCCGACTCAATGCCCTTCCCCGTTCGGCGACCCTGTAGATATGGCTGCAGCGCCTTTGCGATCGACTTGACCACCGGAACTGCGACAGCATTGCCGAACTGCTTGTAGGCCTGGGTGTCCGACACGACGATCCGGAATGGCTCCTTCCGCCCGGCGTCGAAACCCATGAGTCGGGCACACTCGCGTGGCGTCAGCCGGCGCGGATTCCCTCGCCCCCGATGGATCAGGATCTCGGATCCGTCCTTGTAGTAGCGGGCGGAGAGGGTTCTGGCGGTGTCACCTGGCTTGACCAAGCCGAACCCGAATCCGTTGCCCTTCGCCTTGTGCTTGGAAGCGTAGGCCTTCAGGTAACTCCACAAGTGGTCCGAGAGAACGTACTTCCGCGACGGACGTCCCGCATTGTCGGTGTAGGGTTCCTCCGCGGGTCCGGTGCCATCCGTGGGATGAAGGATCGAGTTCAGACGCGGACCTGCATCGGGAACAACTACTTCGTCGAAGTCGAACCGCGATTCTAGGTCCGGGTGAAGCCCGACGATGAAGATCCGCTCGCGGTGCTGAGGAACCCAATGCCTTGCATCGATGACGCGGCAGGCGATCCGGTATCCCAGCTTCTCCGACAAGGTGCGCTTGATGACACTGAACGTGTTGCGGCGATCGTGGGATACGAGGTTCTTCACGTTCTCGAGCACAAATGCGCGAGGCTGCTTGGCCTCGATGATCCGCTCGATGTCGAAGAAGAGGGTTCCCTGGGTCTCGCATTCGAATCCGTGACTCCGTCCGAGGGCATTCTTCTTGGAGACCCCCGCAATACTGAACGGCTGACATGGAAATCCGGCAAGGAGGACGTCATGATCCGGAACGTCGTCGGCCTCGATACGCCGGATGTCTCCGTGAACCTCATGGTCGCCGAAATTGGCCTTGTAGCTCTTCTGGGCGTGCCGGTCCCATTCGGAAGTGAAGACGCAGCGGCCACCGACCGACTCGAATCCGAGACGAAACCCGCCGATGCCCGCGAACAGGTCGATGAAGGTGAACCTGCCCGTGCCCACGGGCTCCGCCGGACAGAGTGCCTCGAGGGCAGTCAGGGCGGCTCGTCTGACCTTGACCTCGCCAGCCTCCCAGCGGGCTACCTGACGGGCCGAGAAGCCCAACTTCGCCGCGGCTTCGCGTTGGGACAGGCCAAGAAGCTCCCGCAGCTCGCGGAAGCGCCTGGAGTCGCCATTTTCGGGGTTCGTTCGGAGGGACATAGAGATGACATTAAGACACATACAGACAGATCGCAACTAGCTCCGTCCTCTTTTTGTCAAGCAACCGGAAGCCCCCGAAGCCCGCCCTACTTCGACCGGGAGCCCATTGCTTGGTGGGGAGGCCCAGATCATGTGCTAGCCTTGAGGAACCGAGCGAACTCCCGCGGTAGCAGCACGGCAAGCCTCTCGTTCGAAATGTCCTGCAGATCGTAGGTGAGATCCAGCTGCTGGAGCACTTCGCTGAATCGACGCGGACTGCCCGCACCCGATCCGCCGGCACCGCGCCGCAACCTCTCATTGGATTCGTCGAAGTACATGGTGGTCGCGAGGCGAACCACACCACGGCTCGTGATAAGAAACTTGCGAGAAGCCAGCTGCTCGTAGACCTCCCCGGGTGCATCCAGCCGGGTCGCCAACAGACCTCTGACGGCTGTCGGGTCGTTGCTGTGAGCAGAGAAGAGCAAGAATGGGCCAGCAAGCAGGTGCCTGTAGGCCTTTCTGTAGTCTCTCTCCTGCAGCAGGTATCGCGCGTCTTCCTTCACAATCCGCTTGGAATCGCCCTCGACACTCAGAACACCCAGTGATCGCAGCGCAAACCAGGACCACGTACCCGGTGTCATCGCGTCGCGGTACTGGTCGAACATTCGGAAGAGGAAGATTGCCAGATGCCACCGCGACGTCGCGGCTGCATGAGTCACGGGCTCGAAGGGGATGGTTGTGCTATTACTGTACGTCGGATCGCCAAGAAGATCAGACCCGAGCTCATGGGATTCGCCGGAGCGAATACGTGCGAGCCGAAGTGATGCTTCCCTGAATCCCTCTTCAGTAAGCGACCTGAGAGTCCCACTCATTCTGCCCCCTCGACCCACTCTGCCATCGCCTCTAAGAAGCGATGCCGTCGACAAAAGACTCGGACACAATCATCGACCCAATCCGCTATGGCTTCAGGATCGTCAACCTGTGGCAAGCTTCGAGCAGCCATGTGCTCTCCCATCCTGATAGCCATACTGCGCCAGTTGTCGAGCTCCTCCTCTTCAGATCCATATTCGACAGCATGTCGAAGCAGTTGACTGAACACCTCTGGCAGAACAAGTGCTGCTACTGACCTTCGCCGCAGGAACTCGTGATGATCACCCATGCCGCTATTCACAAGGAGCAAAGGCTGATGCTCATCGAAGTCAAGTTGCCAGATGCGATCGCCAAGATCCTCTGGCCGAACAACCACAAATGAGCGCTGAGCTGCCTCCTCGGTGGCACCGGACGGTCGGAGGCGATCCGCGGCGCCCAGCAGACGTCCCTCTTGATCACCTGTGGCCACGACCTTGAGTCGGAACAGGAGGCCGGCCAGCGACGCGAACTCGCTCAGCCTCGAATCGGAAGGCGCTCGGTACTCTTGAACCGTACCGAAGTCAAAGCGCTGGATCGTCCACCCGGCTTGGGCCTCGATCACAACTCTCGCAGTTCCGGGGAAATCGTATGGTTGGAGGTCGAAGGAAGCCACCACTGAAGCGTCCGGGAGTTCACCTCCGACTCCAACCAACACAGATGTCCGCGCGATCCGCTTCCTGCCCGTGTAGTTCAGGTGACTCACACTCATCACTCACCACCTGAAGCAACCACACGCACAACCAGGTCGCGACGGGAGTCGAAGCCAGAGACGCCCACCGCAAACCCGGCCGAACTCGGGCGCGCTACGATCCTGTTTGGCTCGATTGAGGCCAGCTCGCAATCGATAACCGACCTTGGCAGGGTCTCTAGGTCGAAGTCGAACCTGCGGTACCTCTTGAACGGATTCCCTCGCCGAACATCGTATGCGACGGAAATGCTCAGCTCCTCCGGATACGTAGTTGCATTTCGGTTCCCTTCAACCCGGAAGCCGTCCGCAGTCTTGCGGATGTTGAATCGCCTTGGCTTCTCAGGCAGAGTTGGTTCCGGTTCCGGATGATTGCCTCGCTTTCGAGGAGTTGGCTTGTCCGCCTTGCGGCCGTCGATGGAAATGAGGGGAAAGTAGTTTGCAAGCGCGAATGGATCATCGGCTTGATCTGCCTCCCATACTGTCCTCAACAGGTTGCTAGCGGCATCCCGCACGAAAGAGATCATCTTCCTCGGATACTGGTACTTGCCCTTGAGTAGATCATGTTGGAGCTGTTCATGAGCAGGCGTCTCCGCATCTCCGATCATAGTAGCCACCGGACAGTCCTCGGCGAGCAGAATCGAGACATGATCCAGTAGTGCCTTGGTTCGTTCCCCGGAAACGGAAATACCGTCGCGGATCAGGAGCGGACGGCAGTTGCCCAGACCTTCAACTCGTCGCAAGTGGACAACAATCCGGCCCTCAAGGTCTTCAGCGCCCATTCTGCTGCAGATGACGAGCCGGAGAACGACCGACACAGCCTGCCCAGACTCCAAACAGTCTCGCAACTCCTCGATAACGCCGTCGCTGATGAGCGCAGACGACCATTCCATGTCGTCATACCTGAAGATCTGCGGCCAGACAATTTGTCGGGTCTCTCCGTCGGTGACGGCGATTGCGAGCGCAAGTCGCTCTTGGGCCGAGCGAGAGTTGGCCTCTGACACAAACTCGCGTACGGCGTGTCCATCGACGATCTCCACACCACCGTCGTGTGCGAGCTCCATACTCAGCTCGCCGCGCAATAGAGGTAGGAAGTACTCTACTATGGCAGAGTGACGAAGGATGGGAATTGCGATGTCGCGATCAACGTAGGGAACTACAACCGAGAGCCCCGGTTCGTTTCCGCGCTCCAGTCGGAACCGCTCCACGAATCGTTGGACGGTCTCCGGATCCCTGACCGGCGACACGAGTCTTGAACCCTCATCCAGCCGATCCCCCCAATGCCCATCCGGGTGGAATGACTGTGGGCCGATAGTGTGCGTCCTAAGCACAGCTCGGCCCATCAGCAGCGGAGACCCCGAGTCCGATGGTACAGTGAGGCCCCAGATCATGTGTGCTCGACTGGACATCGGGAACACAAACTTGCCAACCCCCCATCGACCCCGCTCCTCATCAGACTTTCCGCTCCGGCCGAGAGCCCGAAAGAAGAGGTAGAACCCGTTGCTCGAGATCTCGGTAGGTTGCCAATGCTCCGGATCCCCGACCAGTCCATGGGTGCCAAAGTCCTCAATCACCAGGAAGGGAACGCGCTCACCTTGAGTTGGTGGATCCTCCAGTCCTGCATCGTCCGCACACACATGAGGCCACGCACCGCTCAGGAACTCGCTGATCTCACGCGGCGACAGAGCGTTTGAGAACCGGAACACACCGATACGGACCGTTACTGCAGTGGCATCGGGCCGCTGTGCGTCCAATGAGTTCTGGATCGCCTCCCGTATCAATGAGCGGCCCAATGAGGCTTCGTCATCACTAGCGAACAACGCCTTCGTGAAATCGGGGTCGGACAGATTGTCGCCGGGCAGGAACTCTCGAAAGTGCCATGCTCTCATCTCGCATCCCCGATTGCATCATGATCGTGGAGAACTCGAACCTCGAGCTCGTCGTCGCGGTGAGGAATCAGCGATGGCCGACGCCGATCACCCCATAAACCCCAAACCTCACCACCCCATCCCCATCCGCCTCGCGCATGATCACCCGGTCGCGCAGGAACGCTACAGGACCTGCGCCATAGGGACCCGGCGTCAACGACCCCCGAATCCGTGCGACGATCGCGCCGTCGGCCCTGAATGCCGTGGCGGCCCAGGTCGTGTCGCCCGGCAACACATGATCCATGACCCAGAACAGGCCACCCTCTCCAGGGAACACGGCTTGATACGCCGGGAGCGTGTCGGCGATCGGGCCCTCGCGCGTCATCCGCTCCGCGTCGGGATTCATCTGGCCACCCTCGGAGTAGGTCGAGAGCCGCTCGAGCTCGAGGGCGATGACCGCCTCCCGCATCGCGTCGGTCACCATCACGGCCGGTCGATCCACCTCGATGCGTCCGGTCACCCGACCCGTGCCGTCGCGCAGCTCGAGCACGTAGCCGCCCACCCCGCTCGCCACCACGATCGCGCTGTCGACTGTGGTCACCGACGTGGCACGCCCGAGCCGCACCCACATCGGCACCATCATGCGGTGTGACCCGCTCCGTGCCTCGGCCATCCTCATCTGGGCGCCGGGGACCATCGCGACCGTGTCGGTGGACGACATGTCTGCGGCGATCAACACCAACGGCGTGTCGGTGCTCAGCTCGCCGTCTGCGCTTCGCCGGTTCGAGCTGCAGCCACCAATCGCGACGGCCCGACCGTCCGGCAACCAACCGCCCGGACGGAAACAGAACAGCGCCACCGTGCCGTCGAACCGGTCGGAGCTGACCAGTCCGTGGTCGGGGTGATAGAGGTTGCGGGTGCGGTTGGCATCATCGACCACCGCCAGAGTGTCACCGCCGGGTGAGGCGACCAGCTGCGGCCGCATCAACTCGCCTGGACCGGAGCCCATGCCCGCGATCAACCGGATCGGATGACCTGTGCTGTCGAAGAGCACGAGCTCCACGCCAGAGATCGCCTTAAGCGTGACCCAGCGGCCACCTGACAACTGAATCGGTGGTGCGGGCACCCCGGAGAGATCAAACTCCTCCCCCCCATCAATCACCACCTGCGGCACCGTGTCGAGCGTCCACACCGGCGCGCGCGCGAACGCGTCGGCGCCGTGCCGCATCACCAGCACGCCGTCGATCGTCTGGGTGTCGGGAAGCACCGGCTCGCCACTGGCGAGTCCGAGGTTGCCGGAGCGTGCCGGCGCACCATCGCACCCGGCCACGAGCACCACGGCCAACAGGAGGGGAAGCCGCATGGGAACTCAGGGAATGGGGAGATCCCAGTCTACGAGCCGCCGAGCGGTTTGTCGAGATCCCGTCCACGTCCGCCACATCCGCGCCGATCGGAAGTATCATCCAAAGTCCCATCCCCGGAGCGTGTCGTGATCCGTGTCGCCCCGCTGCCAGGCACTGCCCTGCTCGTCGTGTTGCTCGCCACCGCCTGCAGCTCCGGCTCCACCGGCACCGGCAACACCACGCCACCACCACCCGGACCGCCACCGCCCCCGCCGCAGCAGACGATCCAGTTCACCGTCCTGCCGATGGCGCTCGCCGACCTCGAGAACGTCGCCCCGATCGGCAACCTCAATCCGCCCGGGCACACCTTCCCCAGCGACCACATCGGCCTTACCCACACCACGGTGGGCCAGCCGCCCAGCGGTGCCTACGTGGTGTACGCCCCGGCAGCGGGCCACGTCCGGGCCGTTTACGGCGGCGGGCCGGATGCCGGGATCGAGGTCGGACCCCAGCCGCTCGGCGAGGTCGGTGGCGAGCGGACCTGGTACTACATGGGCCACATCATTCTCGACCCCGGCATCGGGGTGGGAAGCCAGCTGACCGCCGGCCAGCGGATCGGCACCAACTCGGGCATGGCCGGTGGAGTCGACTTCGGATTGGTGGACATGGCTGTCACCAACGGGTTCATTCGTGGCGAGCGCTACGGCATCAAGATGAAGCACGCCGTCAAGCCGCTGTCGCGCTTCACCCCCGCACTGCGCGCGCAACTGGCGGCGATGGTCGATCGCACTGGTGCCAACGACGAGGACGGCAAGCTGGTCTACGACATGGCCGGCCGCCTGATCGGCAACTGGTTCCACGAGTCGCTTCCCTACGACCAGAGCGCCGAGACCAGCCCGGCCAACTGGAGCAAGCACCTGGCGTTCACCGAGATCCCCACCACCGCCGGCGAACGGGTGATCGCCACCGGCGGCTTCGGCACCGGCGAGTCCACCGTCTACTGGATCGAACCCGCCGCCACCGACTTCGCCACGGTGTCGCCATCGTCGGGCAAGGTGGTCTACCGCTCGGTGGCCGGACTGCGCCGGTGGTGGCAACATCCGGTGCAAGCCGATCGCTACTTCCTGGTGGAAATGACCGGCCCCGAGACGCTGCGGATCGAGATGTTCATGGGCGCCACCGCGCCCACGGCGTTCACCGCGGCAGCGCAGACCTACAAGCGGTAGGACGGTGAAGGGTGAAGGGTGAAGGGTGACGGGTGAAGGGCTTGCCCGACCGCCCCCCTTCACCCGTCACCCTTCACCCTTCACCACAACTACCATTAATCCCATGCGCACCCTCCCCGCCCTCCTCCTCCTCGCCGCCTGCGCCGCCGAACCGGCCGCCGATGCTGATGCCCCCGCCGCCCCACCGCTCGGCACCGCCGACCTGGTCGGCACCTGGGCGTTCGAGGTCATGCCGCTCGACCGCGACACCGTGATCGTCACCGGCACGCTGGTGGGCGCGGGCGACCCGCCGGTGTTCACCATGACCCTCACCGGCCGCGAGTCGCACACCAGCACCATCACCGTCGACGGCGACACCGTCCGCACCCGCACCGGGCCGTACCAGAGCGCCATCTACGACGGCGTGATGGTGACCACCACCGGCAGCTACGTGGTGCAGGACGGCGAACTCGTGGGCGTGGTGACGTCGCGCTACGACGGGATGACCAGCGGCGACTCGGTGGCGCAGTATCGGGCGAGAATGACGAGGGTGAGGGAGTAGTTATGGCAGAGAGAAGAGAGAAGAGAGAAGCGAAGCGCCCGGTTGCCGGTTCGGCGACACCGCGGTAGCCTCCGTCACCCCCGATTCCCCACATTGGAGCCTCTGATGCGCCTAGCCCTGCTCTGTGCCGCCTCGCTCCTCGTGGCCTGCGCCGCCGAGGACGCCGACGACGCCGCGATGGACACCACGACCATGGCGCCCGCCCTGAGTGCCGCCGACATCGAGGGCATCTGGAACTTCCAGACGCGCCCGATGGACGCCGACACCGTGATCGTCACCGGCCAGTTCACCGCCAGCAACGGTGCCTACCACATGGTGCTCGCGGGCCGCGAGCCCCAGCCGACCAACGTGACCGTGGCCGGCGACAGCATCATGCTGGTGAGCGGCGAATACCCGAGCGCCCTGCGACCCGGCCAGATGGTGAGCACCACCGGCGTGTACCGCCTGGTCGACGGCCGCATGGTCGGCACCGTCACCGCGCGCTACCCCGGCGTGACCACCGCCGACTCGGTGGTGCTGCTGCGCGTGGAGATGACCAGGGCGCAGTAATGCGGCGAGGGAACGAGTTCGCCTGACGGAGAGAAGAGAGAAGCGAAGGCCCGGCGGGCGGACCCGGCGCGAATGCCCCGCGGCCTCGCCAGGATGCGAAACTTGAGGTGCCACGCCGCGGCATGAGCGAAGGGTCCGGGCGCCGGGGCAATCCTCGCCGTGAGGAGACAGCCCCCGCCCCCTCCCCCCTCCCCCTCGCCCTCGCTGCGCGAGGACTCGGGGTGACAGTTCCCTGGAGATTTCCGAATGACCGGTCCGGTGTCCGATTCCTCCATGCCGCTCCTCGATGCCGACCGCGAGGACCTGGTCACCGACCGGATCACCACTCACGGCCAGCTGCGCGAGGCGGAGCAGAAGGCGATCCTCGCCGCGCGGCGCTGGGCGCTCGCCCGCCGACGGCCGGTGGAGCGCGTCATCAGCGAGGAGTTCCTGCTCGACCTCCACTTCCGGATGTTCGCCCGGATCTGGCAGTCGGCCGGGATGCTGCGCGGCGACGACGAGAGCCACGAGTCGCTGGCCGACAACACCGTCCGCGCCCACCTGCACGATGCGCTCACCGACGCCAGCACCTGGATCACCGAACAGACCTGGCCCAAGCGCCGGATCGCCGCGCGCTATCACCACCGCCTCGCCCGGATCCAGCCGTTCGCCCACGGCAACGGCCGCTGGAGCCGGCTCGCCACCGACGTGCTGGTCTACGCCCTCCACGAACCGGTCCCCACCTGGGGCACCGGCACCCTCGACGCAACGCTCCGCGAGCGCTACATCGACGCGCTCAAGCGCGCCGATGGCGGAGACGTGGAACCGCTGCGGAAGCTGGTGTGGAGCTGACCCTCGCGCGCCCAACGGGCGCGGCCGGGTCAGCTCAGTTCCAGCGGCGACCTGTCACCCCGAGGGACCCGAGCGTAGCGAGGGGACCGAGGGGGCGGAACCTGCCGGGCAAGCTCCGCCCCCTCGTTTCACTCGGGGCGGCCGCGAAGAGCGGCCGGCCTCCGCCCCCTCGCTACGCTCGGGGTGACAGGTCCTCGGGGTGACAGTTCCTCTATCCTCCATCCCCCATCCTCCACCCTCCACCCCCCCCGTCCGACACTACCCAGTAACGATCCCGCTCCACCGGGGGGCTCTGGCATGTTCGACCCATACCTCTTCACGCCGTTCGGCATCGGCTTCCTGCTGGGCGCCATCTTCGTGTGGCTGATGTTCCGCCCGGGCATCGTCCGCATGCGGAACGAACTCGCCGCCGCCGATCGCTACCGCGACCGCGCCCAGGCCCAGCTCGACGCCCAGGCCGGTACCGAGCAGAAGCTGCGCGACACCTTCGGCGCGCTCTCCAGCGAGGCGCTCCAGCAGAACACCGCCGCCTTCCTCGAGCAGGCCAGGCTGGTCCTCGGCGAGGTGCAGGCCAAGGCCACCGGCGACCTCGACCTCAAGCGCGCCGAAGTGGCCCAGCTGGTCGAGCCGATCAAGGAGTCGCTCGCCAAGGTGGACGAGAAGCTGCAGGCGCTCGACAAGTCGCGCGCCGAATCGCAGGGCGCCCTCGAATCGATGGTCCGCGGCATGGCGGAGGCGCAGAAGGAACTCACCGCGGAGACGGCGGCGCTGGTGAGCGCGCTCCGCACGCCCACCGGTCGCGGCCAGTGGGGCGAGCTGCAGCTCAAGCGCGTGGTGGAACTCGCCGGGATGGTGGAACACTGCGACTTCAACGTGCAGCACAGCGTCAACGGCGACGAGGGCACGGTGCGCCCCGACCTGGTGGTGCGCCTCCCCGGCGAGAAGGTTGTCATCGTCGACGCCAAGGCACCGCTCTCGGCGTACCTCGACGCGATCAACGCCACCGACGAGCACGCCCGCAACAGCGCGCTCGATCATCACGCCCGACAGGTGCGCAGCCACGTCGAGCAGCTCGCCAAGCGCGACTACAGCGACCAGTTCAGCGAGACGCCCGACTTCGTGGTGCTCTTCCTCCCCGGCGAGGCATTCTTCGCCGCGGCGTGCCAGCGCGACCCGTCGCTGCTCGAGTTCGCGGTGAGCCGGGGCGTGGTGCCGGCGTCACCCACCACGCTGATCACCCTGCTCAAGGCGGTGAACTTCGGCTGGCAGCAGGAACGCATCGCCAGGAACGCCGAGGCAATCCGCGATGCGGGCATGGCGCTCTATGACCGGATGGGGACGCTGGCGGAGCACCTGTCACGCATCCGCCGCGGCCTCGACACCGCCGTCAACGCCTACAACGGCGCCGTCGGCTCGATCGAGACGCGCGTGCTCCCCGCGGCGCGCCGCTTCCGCGACCTCGACTTGGGCAACGCCCGCGAGATCGAGTCGCTGGAGACGGTCGCGGAGCCGCTGCGGATTCCGAGTGCACCGGAATTGGGTACCCCCGCCCCCTGAGCTGGGCGCCTGAGCGAAGCGAGGGCGCCGCGAAGGGCGGCGGGGCCTCCGAGTGAAAGA
>CALJKZ010000351.1 GCA_937983085.1 uncultured Gemmatimonadales bacterium | reverse complement strand
CGGGCTGTCGCCCCGGTCGATCAACGCGGACTGGCTCCTCGTCTTCCAGCACGCCCCCCGCTTGCCGTTGTGTCGTCTCGGCCCCGAGGCGGATCGTCCGCGGCTGCGGGAAGAGACGTAGCGCGACCCCGGCCCGGGTGAGCCCGAGGGCGGTCCGGGCTCCCTGGTGGTGGGTCACTTTGACGTGTTACAGAGGACCCAGAGGGACGGGCGGTACCGTTAGCTCCCGCTAGCTTCGCGCTTTGGGCGACCGCCCTTCTTGCCCCGAGTGACGGCTTCCTGGTTTCGGTCATCCTCGCCGCGAAGGTGCGGAGGAACGGTCTTGGGAGCCTGGCCTGTAGCCTCCAGCATTACGCGAAAGGCAGTCTCGTTGGCGTCCGGGCGAAGCTTCCCGACCTTCTCGTCGATCGCGTCTTCGAGCTTCGCCACGATCCCGTTTTCAGACTTGTCGGCTTCCATACGCAGTCGGCTCGCTTCCTCCACCGCATCAGCGATGTCGTTCTCTAGTTTCTGATCCAGTCTCGGGATCGGTATCTCGGCGATGTCCTCGGGGGCCAGTTCCGGAATCGAGGTGCCGAACGCTCGGCTCAGGATGAGGGGCTGGCCGTACTCAGGGTGAGACAGGACAGCTTGGAGGTACCCCGATCGAACCTCATCGTTCGGTACAATCCGAATTACGTGCTCGCTGATGGCACCGGCCTCATGCCATTCGGTGGCGAGCACGGTGCTTCCGTTGATTCCGTAAATCTGGCCGGAGCGAGCCATCAGAATCCACCCAGCTTCAACCGTGTATTCGGCTAGGTCGATGCTCATGGCCGGAGCGAGGAACTTCGTAATCTCAGGGTTGATCTTGAAAATGTCTTCGCTGCCGAATAGCGGCGTCCCCTTCGCGGTGTAGGTGCGTGTGAACCGTGATGGCAGTATGAGGTTCGCCACATGAGCGAGCTGAACATGCGGGCCGGCCTCCACCACCCGCGACACGGCCAGGGCAGGGGGAGTGTGCGCGTACCCGTCCACCCGTCGCCGGCCTGAGGAGAGGCGCGACGCGTACACGGAGAATCCTACCTCGGGGGGCGGCGTGCGGACGCCTGGGAGCGCGTCCGAGAGCATCTCTTGGGCGTGAGCATCCAGGCCGTAAGCCATGTCACGCTTCTCGAAGATCCCCTGAATTTCGGTTGAAACCCCTTCGATCATTCCCGCCATGGCGGGCACCGGGATCTCGGCTAGATGCCCGACTTCGAGATGTTTGATTACGTTCCCGTATTGGCTGGCCCTCATCATCGCGCGACCGTACCACGTCCGCAGGAATGCATAGACGTAGTGACGCATGGGTGCGTCCAACTCGACCCGCAGCAGATCATCAGAGATGATCCGGTCTTCGTGGGGGGCGTACGCGATGATCGGGTTCCCCACGGTGCCCGACCTCGTGACAAGGATGCACCCCGGCTCGACAAGGAGCTGCGACAGGTTCCGGGTCTTGCCAGGAGCGAGCCACTTTCGGGGCGTCGGCCAAATGTCGAAGATCTGCGTGGCCGCCAGGTAGGGCATCCCGTCGTCCCGGCTGACCTGAATGCCCTTTAGACGGCCAGGCTGCCAGATGCTGGCCAGCTCGCTCAGGGGCGACAACGACAACCCAGAACGTTCAAGGGCTGCACGAGCTGTGTAGCCCTCCGACAGATAGACCTCGGCGTCCAGCCTACGGGGGCCCGCGTCGAGTTCAGATAGCGAGACAGTGGCGCACTCGGGTGCGAACGTAGCTGGGGCCTCGTCGGCCTTGAACGCGCGAACCATCATGAGTCGTGAAGCCAACTCCTAAAGGCCCTCGCGATCTCAAGCGTGTTGTCGTCCAGGAGCTTCTGCTTCACCTCTACCGTCCTGTAGACGGGGACCCCGTTGTGAACCTCCTGGACGCGCTCCTCTGCCGTGACTATGACCTCGTTCCCCTCGGCGTCGCGCACGAACGTGGTATTGCCTCGCTTGTCATGCCCGACGTGGTTCGCGAGCGCCATGAACACTTCATAGTCGTTCTTCCTGCCGGCTGCGCGCTCCAGGGCGATGCTATCGAACCGCTTGCGCTCAAGCACTAGGACGCTCGTCTGCGTGGCGTTCTTGGGCTGGAAGGTGTCGGGGTGCATGTCGATGCTGGCGAGCACACGGGTATTCTCCAGAATCCACTCCCGTACGTACGCCAGGCTCGGTGACCCGAGTATCCCGTCAGGAAGCACGATGGCCATGCGGCCTGTTCCGGGCTTGAGGAGCTGCACGCAGCGTTCTACGAATAGGATCTCGGGCGGTTGCGACTTCTGGAGCTGGCGAGGCTCGCGCAGAGAGTACCTGTCGTCCTCCTCATCGTAGTCCCACACGTGGGCCAGGTCGTACTGCTCCAAGATCGCGGGGTCGTCGATTACGATTTTTGATCCGAAGGGCGGGTTCGTGAAGATGAGGTCGACCGTTCCCATGAGTTCGCGCTCACGGAGGTCCGGTTTCCACGTGACGGGTCTGGCCAGCGTGTTCGACTGATACAGGCCCCCTGCGCCATCGTTGTTCATGACCATGTTCATCTTGGACGCCTTGACCAGATTCGGGTTCAGGTCGACGCCCACCACGTACTGATTCGCGTAGTCCGCGATCTTGCGATGCAGCTCCTGGAGTTCGCGTTCTGTGGGCCGATCGGGGTTGCGCCACTTGGTCTTCTCGGTGGACCGAAGCCGCTCGATCACATGGTTCATGGCAATGGTCACGAACCCCCCCGTCCCGCATGCGGGGTCCATCACGAGCTGGCCCGGATTAGGGTCGAGCATCTCGACCGCCATACGACAAACGTTGCGGGGAGTGAAGAACTCGCCGCGGTCGCCACGCAGGTTCGACCCCACGATCTCTTCGTATGCCTTCCCCTTTACGTCGATGTCGCTCTCAAGGAGTGACCAGGGCTGAAGCTGCGACACGATGTAGGCGAGGACACGAGGCTCCAGGTCGATCACCTCGTTTTCCTTGAAGATGGTCCCGTACTTCCGGCGCACCTCGGCGAATAGCTTGTCTGTCCTGCTCTTGGCTTTCAGTTGGCCATTGAGCCCCTGACGCTCCTGCGACGTGGTGTAGAAACTAATCTCGCTGGACCGCTCGTCTTCGATCTTGCAGAAGATCAGCTTGAGGAGCTCCCAGAACGCTTCCGGTTTCTGTAGGCCCTGGTTCCCGGCGATGTAGTTGTGGCAGCGTTGGAACGTGAAGAGCAGGACGTCGCTGGTTGCGGGGCGAAGGTCTTCAAATCGAGGTCGCTCGGCGTCCTCGACCGACTTCCCCTTCTCAGGGATGTCCGAAATCTCGACGAACTCGACCGTGCCGTTGGTCACCACACGGCGGTAGCAGAATCGCTCCTGCCCGTTCGTCCACATGCCGAACTGCACGTTCACGCATGCGGCCATGTAGCTGTGCAGTTGCTCGACACCCTGCTTCTTGTGCTTCGGCGGTACTGATGGGGCCTTGCATTCCACGATCGCCCAGGCGTTGCCCTGCTCGTGCGGAGCGCCCTCGGGAAAAACGACCAGGTCCGCCCGCTTCGAGGCCCTGCCGAGCCTGACGCTGAACTCGACCGCGATCTCTTCGCGGGAGTAGCGATACTCGCGGACGAGGGACTTCTCGATCTCCTGCCGGACGTACTCCTCCGGAGTCTCCTTCCGGAGTTTCCCATCCACGAAGTCGAGCAGCTTGCCCTGCGGGACGATTAGGGCGGCAACCTCCGATGGCTTGGTCATGACCCGGAAGCTACCCGGTCAAAGTTGGTCGCACAACCTCCGAGTATTGCCGCCAGGAAGCCCCGGTATTGCAGCATGATAAGCATTTGACTAGATTGCATGTAACATGAACAGGCTGTCAACTGAGAAGCGAGCGGCGATCCTGCGGTGCCTAACGGAAGGCGCGTCCATCCGGTCCACGGCCCGCATCACCGGCACGGCGAAGGCCACCGTGCTCAAGCTCTTGGTCGAGGCGGGCGAGTTCTGCTCGATCTATCAGGATCACGTCCTGACCCGGCTGCACAGTCAGCGGATTCAGGTGGACGAGATCTGGGCGTTCGTCGGGGCGAAGGAGAAGAACGCTAAGCACGACGGCCACGGCGACATCTGGACGTTCACGGCGCTCGACCCCGACACGAAGCTCATGGTGTCATGGCTCGTCGGTGAGCGGTCCCAGGAGAACGCCATCACGTTCATGCGCGACCTGTCGGGCCGGATGCGCGGCAAGATCCAGCTCACGACGGACGGGCACCGGATGTACCCGAACGCGGTGCGGGTCGCCTTCCACTGGAAGGACGTGGACTACGCCCAGGTGGTGAAGGCGTTCAACCAGCCGAGCGTCGAGGAACGGCGGCGCTATTCCCCCGCGAAATGCACGGCCGTCAGGAAGGAGCGCGTCATCGGTCGCCCGAATCCTGACCACATTTCCACGTCGCTGGTGGAGCGGACCAACTTTACGCTCCGCACCACGACCCGGCGGTTCACGCGGCTCACGTCAGGCTACAGCCGGAAGGCCGAGAACCACGCGCACGCCGTCTCCCTCGCTTTCATGGCCTACAACTTCTGCACACCGCACGGGACACTCACGAAGCACCGGGGAGGCATCAAGACGACGCCCGCTATGGCGGCCGATGTGACCGATCGTGTCTGGAGCTTCGAGGACATCCTCGGCCTTATGGACCCGGACAGACCGTTACAATCGAAGTGACCCATCACCGGCTCCCTGACCCACCTTCCCGATTTTGGT
>CALJKZ010000350.1 GCA_937983085.1 uncultured Gemmatimonadales bacterium | reverse complement strand
CTGGGGGGGCCGGCGACGGCGCGCTCGTGGACGGAGAGGGGCCCGCTCGGCCCCTTCGGCCCCCTCAGCCGGTCCGGCTTCGGGTTCTCGCTGGCCCTCGACGGCGACGAGATCTGGGTCGGCGCGCCGGGCGCCCAGGGTCGCGACGGCCGGGTGTACCGTTTCACCGCCGATGCTTCCGGCGCCTGGAGCGGACGCTCGGAGGTGCAACCCGATCAAATCGACGGAAACTCGTGGCCCCTGGGATTCGGGTATTCGGTGGCCGTGGCAGACGGCCGCGCGGTGGTGGGCATGCCCACCCGCGATTTCGGTGAAGGCCGGGTCATGGCCCTCGCCAGGGAGGGGTCGGAGTGGGCCTCCCGTCAGATCCTCGAGGGTCGGATCTTCAGGATCGGTGATGAACTCACGTCCGGCGATCGCTGCACCCAGGGGCAGATGGCCGACTTCCCCTGCACGAACATGGAGCTGGTTGGCCACATGCCCGTGGGCGACCTCGGTGGGGAGCGTGGCGTCTGGGTCAACGACGTCTGGGGATGGACCGACCCCGAGACCCAGCGCAACTACGCCCTGGTGGCCCGCCGGGACGGCGCGTCCTTCGTCGACGTCACCGATCCCACGGCTCCGCGACTGGTGGTGAATCTTCCCCGGACGGAGGGCTCACGGCCATCGGTGTGGCGGGACATCAAGGTCATCGGGACCCACGCCTACATCGTGTCCGACGGGGCCGGCGCCCACGGCATGCAGGTCTTCGATCTGACACGCCTTCGCGACGTGACCGGGGCCCACCGGGATTTCGAGCCGGACATGACGTACCGCGAGATCTTCAGCGCCCACAACGTGGTGGCCGATACGGCGTCCAAGTTCCTCTACGTGGTGGCGGCCAACAGCGGCGGTCGCACGTGCGGAGGAGGTCTGCACATGGTGGATGTCTCCGAGCCGGAGGCCCCGACCTTCGCAGGCTGCTACCACGACGCGTCCACCCCGGGCAGCCGGGGCTACACCCACGACGCCCAGTGCCTGGTCTACGACGGGCCCGACGAGGACTACCAGGGTCGGCAGCTGTGCATCGGCTCCAACGAGTCGGAGCTCAACATCGCCGACGTCACCGACAAGTCGAACCCGCGCACGGTGGCCCGGGTCAGCTACCCGAACGTCGCGTACGCCCACCAGGGATGGTTCGACGAGGATCGGCGCTACTTCTACATGAACGACGAGGGCGACGAGACGGCGGGCAACGTCGATCGCACGCGGACCCTCGTGTGGGACCTCACCGACCTCGACGACCCGGTGCTGGCCAACCAGTACTTCGGCCCGGTCCCCGCGTCCGATCACAACCTCTACGTCGTCGGCGACCGGATGTACCAGTCGAATTACGGCAGCGGGCTGCGGGTTTTGGACATCAGCAACCGGGAGCAGCCGAGGGAGATCGCCTTCTTCGACAGCGCGCCGTACAACGACAACGGGCCGGGCTTCAGCGCCACCGAAAGCGGGGCGTGGAGCAACTACCCCTTCTTCCCCAACGGGGTGGTCATCTTCACCAGCGTGCGTGAGGGGCTCTTCATCATGAGGGTGTCGCCTCCGGTGAGCTGAGGCACGGGTCGTCTCGGGTCGGGTAGCCACACCCGGATCTGTGCCCGACCCGAGACGACCATGAGCCTGCTGCCCGTTCTCCTCGCCCTGCCCTGGCTGGGCCTGATCCTCTTCGAGGCCTTCTGGGCCCGCTTCCCCAGCGAGCTTCCGCCGGGAGGCGTAGCGGGAGGTGAAGTGGTCGCGGATGGTGCAGCGGCCGCGGAGGCCCCGGCTAGGTCCGGCGACGGCTTCGTCTCGGTCATCGTGCCCGCGCGCAACGAGGCATCGAACATCGTGGCGTGTGTTCGCTCGCTGGCTGCCTCGACCTACCCGCACTTCGAGATCATCGTGGTGGATGATCGGAGCGATGACGCCACCGGGGACCTCGCCCGGTCGGTGCCTGCGGGCAACGCCAGGAGAGTCCTCGTCCTCGACGGAAAGGCGCTCCCCGACGGTTGGCTCGGCAAGCCGTGGGCCTGCCACCAAGGGTCCGAGGCCGCGCAAGGCGATCTCCTCCTCTTCACCGACGCCGATACCGTCCATGGCCCGGAGCTCATCGGCCGGGCGGTGGACGGGCTACGGGAGGAAGGGGCCGATCTGTTGACCGTGGTCGGTCGGCAGATCGTGGTCACCTTCTGGGAGCGGGTAGTCCAGCCCCACGTTTTCTTCCTCATGCTGCTGCGCTTTCCCGACTTCGAGCGGGTGGCCAAGAACGGCAACTGGCGCGACGCCATCGCCAACGGTCAGTTCCTGCTCTTTCCCCGCGCGTCGTACGACGCCATCGGTGGGCACACGTCGGTGAAGGACGAAGTCGTGGAGGACCTGGCCCTGGCGCAGGTCGTGAAGCGTGCCGGCCTACGTCTCCGCATCCGGAGCGCCGAGGACAGCCTCGCGACGCGTATGTACCAGTCGCTGTCGCACCTGGTGGCTGGGTGGTCCAAGAACATGCTCATGGGAGGCCTTCAAAGCGTGCCGAAGCAGCTGCGTCTGATCCTGCCGCCCGTCTCCTTCCTCGGGGGGATCGCCCTCTGGCTCGTTGCGCCTGCCGTTCTGGTGGTGGAAACCCTCCATCAGGTCATGGCCGTGGCGTCGCCGCTCCTCGGGGCGTCCACCGGGAGCGCCGGCGCCGCGCTCCCTGCGGCACCGCTGCTGGGTGGACCCCTCCTCCGGTGGGCCGGCCTCGTCTATGTGCTCACCGTCGCCATGTGGCTCCACTGGTACGGGCGTGTGCGGGCTCCGTTGCGGTACGCCTTCCTCTATCCGCTGGGTGCCGCGGTCTTCGCCTTCATCTTTCTGCGCTCGTGGACGCGCGGCAGGAACGTGGAGTGGAAAGGGCGCCGCTATGAGCTCCGCTCGGTGTCCGAGAGGCCATGAGCCACGAGTCGTTCCGACGGGACCTCGGGGCCCGGGCCGAGGCCCTCGGCTTCTCCATGGTGGGGGTCGCGCCCCCCGAGCCCGAGCATGGAGCCTTCTACCGACGATGGTTGGACGAGGGGCACCACGGCGAGATGTCGTACCTCGCCCGCCCGGACGCCGTGAGACGCAGGGAGGTGCCGGCCGCGACCCTCGAGGGAGTCCGCTCCGCCATCGTCGTGGCCCACGAGTACTACCAGGTCGATGCCCCCGAGACCGTGGCGGATCCCTCCCGTGGCATCGTCGCCCGGTACGCCCGTGGTGCGGACTACCACCGGGTGGTGAAGAAGAAGCTCATGGCCCTCGCGCGGTGGCTCGACGGTGAGCTGGGTGGAGTGACCTCACGGGCCTACGTCGACACCGGCCCCATCCTGGAACGCGATCTGGCACGCCGGGCCGGACTCGGATGGTTCGGGCGCAACACCATGCTCATCCACCCCCGCCGGGGGTCCTTCTTCTTCCTCGGCGTGCTCCTGATCGACGCGGAGCTTCCGGCAGACCCGCCCTTCGAGGCCGACCACTGCGGGTCGTGCCGGGCCTGTCTCGACGCTTGCCCGACGGGAGCGCTGCTGGGGCGCGACGAGGACGGTGCTCCCGTCATGGATGCCCGACGGTGCATCTCCTACCTCACCATCGAGCTGAGGGGATCCATCCCCGTCGACCTGAGGCCCCTGATGGGCAATCGGATCTACGGGTGCGACATCTGCCAGGACGTCTGCCCTTTCAACGAGCGCTTCGCCGAGGAGAGCCGTGAGCCGCGCTACGTCGCCCGCGGTCCCGGCGAGCGGCCCGTCGGGATGGAGCCCATCCCGGGCGAGGAGGTTCCCGAAGGCGCGACGCTGCCCGGCACCGACGCTCCGGACCTCGTGGCTCTCATGCGAATGACCGAGCCCGAGTGGCGGGCGTACACCCGAGGGAGCGCCATGCGCCGGGCGGGCTATTCGGGGTTCCGGAGGAACGTGGCGGTGGCGCTGGGCAACTGGCTGTCGACGCTCGGGGAGGGAGCTTCGGGGAAAGACGATCCTTCCGTGGCCGAGGTCGTATCGGTGTTGTCGGCGGCCCGGGACGAGGGCGACGAGTTGGTTCGCGAGCACGCCGAGTGGGCGCTGGGCCGACTCGAAGCGGGATAGGGCCGGGTCGCACCGCTGTTTCGCTTTGGTTGCGTCGCGATCCAGGCATCCGGTAGATAGGAAGTACGGCACGGTTTGCCTCCCCCCAGAGATTCCTCGGTTTGAACCTTCGTCCTCGCTTGCCCGGACGCGTTGTCCGGGCGCTCGTCGCATCCCTCGTCGCGGTGTCGTGGGTGGGGTGCGTCGACGGCTCGGGTCCGACGAGCGCGGGGTATCCGGTGGCTCTGGACCTGACCCCGGATTTCCAGGTCGTTTCGGTGCCGTTTCCGAGCGCGCCCGTGGATCAGATCGTACTCCGGGCCATTGCGACCTCCGACGCGGAGGTCCTGGCCACGTCCGACGAGTCGGTGGATCCCGATGCCACCGAATGGGCTCTCTCGCTGACCCTCCTCCTCGAAGAGGAGACCATGGTCGAGGTCTTCGTCGAGGTGGAGCTCCTCTCGGACAGTGAGGTGCAGTGGAGCGGACGTTCGCTGCCCTTCACCGTTCGACCCGGGGTCTCGAGTCCCGTGCGGACCCTGCCGGTCTTCCGCGGTGGCCTCGCCAACCTCGACGTCGAGACGGTGACCATCGAAGGGGCGGCGGCGCAGCTGCTGGCAGGTGCGAACCTGTCCCTGTCGGCCACACCCACCCTGGCTCCCGGCTCAACGGCGGTGCCGACGGTCTTCTGGCTTTCCGACGACCCGGGTGTCGCGAGCGTGGACCCGTCGGGTGCCACGGTCCGGTTCCCCGCGCTGGCTCCCGGAACGGTGTCCGTCATCGCCGGCGCAGGGCGGGCCACGGATACGGTGAGCATCGAGGTCCTACCGCAGGTCTCCGCCGTGACCATCACTCCCGACACGCCGCTTCTGGACGGCCTCGGGCTTTCGGTCCAACTCGATGCGGAAGTGCTGGACGGCTTCGGTGTGGTGGATCCCGGCGCCGACGTGGTCTGGAGCTCCGACGACCCCGGCGTGGCCACCGTGGATGCAACGGGACTGGTCACCTCCGTAGGCTTCGGAAGTACCGTGATCCAGGCGACCAGCGGTGGGGTGACGGCGACGGCCACGGTGTCCGTACGGGGACCCGACCTCGTGCCGACGTCGTTCACCGTCGTTCCCGACGGCGCAGGCGTCATCGCCCTCCTGTCCCTCACCGAGTTCCAGGTCGAGGTGACCAACCAGGGGCTGGTCGATGCGGCGCCGACGTCCCTACAGATCCGGATCCACGATGCCGTCACCTCGGCGGAGGTCCATCCGCCTTTGGCGTTCGACATTCCCGCCATAGCGGCGGGGGACTCTTACCTCTTCGCGGATGTCGGCGGCGGTCAGATCCAGCTGGTGACCCTTCCCGCGTCCCTGCAGTTCGAGGCCGAGGTCGACATCGCCGACGAGGTCGCGGAGACCGACGAAACCAACCAGACGGCGACGGATG
>CALJKZ010000349.1 GCA_937983085.1 uncultured Gemmatimonadales bacterium | reverse complement strand
AGCCCCCGACGGGCCCGGGATGCAGAGCCAGGGCCAGTACGTCGACGGACCTCGAATGTCCTTTTCGGGCGGCGCCGGCCTCCTGTCCACGACCCGCGACTACGCGCGCTTCCTGCAGATGCTCCTCAACGGAGGGGAACTCCATGGGAAACGGCTCCTGTCGCCGAAGACCGTCGACCTGATGACACAGGACCCCCTCGACCACCTGGGAGGGGCGCCAGGATCAGGATTCGGGCTCGGATTCTCCATCCGCGAGGACGTGGGTGCCGGCGGCGAGCCCGGCTCGGTGGGGGAGTTCGGCTGGGGCGGCGCCTACCACTCCACGTACTGGGTCGACCCGGTGGAGCGTCTCGTGGTGGTCTACCTGACACAGGTTATTCCGGCTACCGGCCTCGACGACCACGCCAAGCTGCGCGCGCTGGTGTATTCAGCCGTAGAGGAGACGTTCTCCGTCCCGGCGGGGGTACGGTAGCGGAGCGATTTTTCGCTTGCTCGGCCTTGAAGCCGTGTGACATCGTGGATTAGGCGTCCCCCCCCGAACATCAGGCGCGCATGATCCTCCTCAAGCCCGTCGTCGTGCTCCTCCGCGCACTCGCCACGCTCGCCTTCGTTGGCGTGCTCGTCGTGCTGGGTATGGCCGTGCTCCCGCTCTTTCAGGGGGCCGGCTCGTATCCTTGGGTCGCCCGGGTCATGGCATGGGACGCCGCCATGATCGCCGAGCTGCGCTCCCTCGCGCCCACCCGGATCGGGCAACTGGACATGGCCCGCCCGTTTCTCGCCCTCGTGTGCCTCCTGGTCGCCGCCGTCGTCGATGCAGGCGCCACCAAGGTCTCGGCCGTGACGTCGCCGGCAGCGAAACGGAAACGACTCGCAAAACGGATGTGGGCCAAGCGACCGAGGCGGTCGAAGAAGAAGTCGAGGGCCTCGCCGCCGACGGCCACCCCCGCGGTGTCGCGGTCGGAGAAGAAGAGCCGCGAGGATCTCGTCCGTCAGATGGTGGAGGCCAAGCGCGAGCTCGACGCCATGAGCAAGGACGTGGCCTTCCTCGCCCTGGACGTCGTGGAGTCCACCAACATGAAGCTCGGCGAGGACCCGGCAATCGTCGAGCACGACTTCAAGGAGT
>CALJKZ010000348.1 GCA_937983085.1 uncultured Gemmatimonadales bacterium | reverse complement strand
GCCGGCCGGCATCCTCGTTCCGGGATGGGGCCTTCGGGAGGTGGAGCTGTGGGCCCCCATGTCCGACGAGACCGCCGACTCGCCGACTCCTGCGCTGGCCTTGCTTCGCGAAGGCGTCACCGCCGAGGCGGCAAACGAACGCTTCGAGGCTCTCGAGGCGGCCAACGACGGTTCGTCCTCCCGGGGCTACGCGAGCCTCGTAGCCGACCAGGTCTCGCGAGGGATCCGCGGTTACCTCGGCCTCCTCATGACCGCAGTCGCCCTCCTCCTGCTCATCGCGTGCGTGAACGTGTCGAACCTCCTTCTCTTCCGGGCCAACGCCCGTAAACGCGAGACGGCGGTGCGCTCGGCCATGGGGGGCACCCGGGGCCGCCTGACCCGTCAGATGCTGGTGGAGAGCATGATCCTGGCCGGCGCAGGCGGGATCGTAGGCGTCGGCGTAGCGGCCATCGGCCAGGCGGGCATCCTTCGACTCCGGCCCGGGCAACTCGACGTCCTGGACCATGCCTCGCTCAACGGAACGGTCCTCGCCTTTACCGTCGCCGTGACGCTCCTCACCGGGCTGGCCTTCGGACTCGTGCCCGCGCTCCAGGCATCCCGACCCCAGGTTCTGGATCCGCTGCGCAGCGGAGTTCGGAGCGAGGGAGACATCGTCGGAGGTCGGCTGCGCTGGGTCCTCGTGTCCAGCGAAGTGGCGCTTTCGTTCGCTCTCCTCATCGGTGCGCTCACCGTGCTCTCCACTCTCGTGGAGCGTCAACGCGTGGACTTCGGCTACGCCATCGACGAAGTGATCGTCATGCAGACGACCTCGCCGAGATGGAAGTACGGCACACCCGAAGAAAGGGGAGTCATCTACGCCTCACTCCTCGACCGCCTCCGGGGAATCCCGGGAGCCGCCGCCGTGACCCATTCGGCTGGAGTGCCCCCGAGGACCGGCGTGTGGTTCGGCCCCATCGAGGTCGAGGGCCGGGGCGTCCTCGAGGACCTGGGCCCGGTCCACGGTCCCTGGGTGAGGGAAGACTACTTCACGCCCCTCGGACAACGCGTGGTGCGGGGGCGGAGCTACACCGCAGACGACCTCGCCGGCGAGGAGGACCTCGTCATCCTCGGTGAAACGACCGCGCGGACGCTTTTCGGAGCGGAGGACCCCATCGGCGGGCGTTTCCGGATCGGCGACGCTGAATGGCTCACGGTCATCGGCGTGGCGGCGGATGTGCCCATGACCGGACTGTCCACGCAGCGCGAGGTGTTGCAGGCGTACCATCCGTTCCGAAGCGTGGGGAACGACGCCAGCTTCCTCGTGAGAGTGGCGCCGGGCGCCGATGGAGGCGCACTCGTATCACTCGCCCGCGACGTGGCCCGCGCCGCCGATCCTGACTTGAGGATCAACTTGGTCCAGGGCGCTCGCGAGCTCCAGCAGCAGACTTTGGAGCAGGAGCGTTTCCTCACGACCATCATGGCTGTATTCGCCACCTTTGCGCTCCTTCTTGCAGCCGTCGGGCTGTACGGGGTGGTCTCGCAGGTGGTGGGTCAACGCACCCGTGAGATCGGCATCCGAATCGCTCTGGGCGCCGGCCGGACGACCATCTCGGCCATGGTTCTCAAGCGAGTAGGCGGAGCCACGGCCGCCGGCGTCGCCCTCGGGCTGGTCCTGGCCATCGGCGGCGTCCGACTCGTCGAGACCCAGGTGGTCCGGGCGGCCCCGGAAGACTGGCCGACCTTCGTGATGGCCGCATTGGCTCTGGCGCTCACGGCGCTGGTGGCCGCCTACGCCCCGGCTCGGAGGGCGACGCGCGTCGATCCGGTGGATGCCATGCGGGTGGAGTAGAGTCGGAGGCACTCCGCCGGACCTTGGACGCCGGCCCGCGCCTCCGAAGGAACGGAGGCGCGGGCTTCGACGTCGGGAGGACTACGAGGACAGACTGATGCAGGTGATGACGGGTTCCACCATGTACGAAGTCCCACTCGCGTTATAGAAACGGAACACCCAACTAGCGTCCGACGACGGATGATTGTCCACGACGATGAGCTGGTCGCTGATGACCGAGCCATCGTAGTTCCAGCCACCTGAGACGACGAAGCTGCCCGCCGGACAGGACAGCGTTCGCGTGACTCGGTCCCCCGGGGAGAGAGGAAGATTGGCACCCTCCACCCGCTCTATGGAAAGCCTTACGGCGTTGTCTGCGAGGTCAGCGGCCGTCACGGATGCGTCGGCAATGTGGAAACCAGTCACCGCGCCATTTGCCAGTTCCCTGCCGGTGATGGCCCGCGCCTCCAGTCGGGACGAGTCGATGGAGCTTGGGCGGATGTTGGTGCCATCGATGGTGTTCTCGGCGATGTCCACGGCCCTGATGCTGCGGCCCTGGATCGACGTCCCCGTCACGGCGTTCCGGGCGATCTTCTGGTTCGTCACCGCCCCGAACATGAGGTCGTCGGACGCAATGCTGGCGTCCCGTATCACACTGCTGTTCACCGAGCCCGGCGCCAGCGCCGACGCCGTGACGGCTCCGATGCCTAGGGCCTCGGCTCTGACCGCGCCCTCGGCCAGCTTCGAACTGGTGACCGCGCCCTCCGCGAGCTTCGCCGCAGTCACGCTGGCATCGGCGAGCGCGACGCTCGACAGGGCCGCCGGGTCGATCTTCGCCGCAGTCACTGCGCCGTCCGCGATCTGAGCGTTGGTCACCGCCCCTGCGGCCAGGTGGGCCGCTGCCACGGATCCGTTGGCGATCTTCTCGCTGGTCACCGATGCGGCTGCCAGCTTCTCTCTCGTGATGGATCCGTCTTCGACCGTGGTCCCACCCTCACTCCAGGAGATCTCCTGGTGGGCCGCAGAGAGGCACTGCGTGGGCAGGCCCGGCAGGTCGAGGAAGTAGACCGCCCCCACCTGCGGTACGAGGCACGCCCGGAAGGTGGCCGGCGCAGACTGGGCGTGGACATCCTGACCCATGAGGAGGCCAGCCAGCAGAACTCCATGCAGGGCCGGGCGAAGGGGGATTCGTATCGTCTTCATGATCATGACTCCTATTCGTCGAGATTGAGAAGGCGTTCGAGCCAATCGGTGAAGAGGCTCACGAGGGACCACTCGGTCGGGGTCGGTCCGGCGTCGGCCTCGAGCGTGAGGCGTAGATCGCCGATGCAGGCCTCCACTTCGCCGAGGTTTTCCGTCGCCAGGGCGGTCTCACAGTCACCCCAGGCCGCGGCGACCTCGGCGCTCATTCCGTCGAGCAACCGGGCGGCGAACGGGTCATCCAACAGCGAGCCGAGTCCGGCGATGTCTGCGTCGACGACGCGAACAACGGCATTGCCGGACGCATCACCGGCACTAGCCGAGATCGTGGCTCGGCCGGGTGCCACGGCAGTGACGAGACCGTCCGGGTCGACCCGCGCGACGGATTCGTCGGACGAACGCCACAGCAAGTCGGCATCGACGGACGAGCCGTCGGGGGCGGTGGCCTGCGCGATCAAGGCGGCGCTTGTCCCCACGCCCAGGATCGATCCGCGAGGCGCGCTCACTGCTATGGCGGCCACCTCGGGAGGCCTCGGCTCCGGTCCCACGGTCTCCTTGCCGCACGACGCCATCGCGGCGGCAAGCATGATGAGAGTGAAGTGGCGCATATCGGGTCCTCCAGTCTTGGGGAGACCGGGGCTCGTCGAGACACGAGCGTCGGCTTTCACGAGGAAAGGCGACATCCGACCCCGAAGGGGACCACGCGCGGAGGGCCTGTCGTTAGCTTGGAATCATGCGGCCGTCCCGATGGAACGGCCGATCGCACCATCGACCATCCCTTCGCGCCCCTTCCCCATGACCGATCCGAAAGGACCGTCCAAGGCGGTGACCCGGGCTCCCTCCGCCGAGGAGCAGGAGTCGGCGGTGAAGCTTCTCACCACAGCGTTCGCCAACGACGCCATTCCCGTAGACGAGTTCGAGCGGCGGGTGGCGGACGTCTATCGCGCGGGAAGCGTTCAGGCTCTCGAGGCCATCACCCGCGACCTTCCGGAAGCGAAGCCCGAAGGCGTGGTGGTCCCTGCGCTCGCTCAGCCGACCGGCGCCGTCGCCCGCCGACCGCAGCAGAAGGTCCGCTCCATCCTAAGCTCGGTGGAGCGCAACGTCCCCGGCCCCATGCCGGAGCGCCTGGACGTCCAGTCCATCATGGGATCCCTCGAACTCGACCTTCGACGGGCCGAGTTTCCGTCGGGTGTGACCGAGATCGTCGTCGAGGCCATCCTGGGAAACATCGAGATCGACCTGCCGGAGCACGTGGTTCTCGAGGACGACGGGCACGCCTTCCTCGGAAACTTCTCCGTGCGCGGGCGCTCACGCCCCCGCTCCAACGCCGACGCGCCCGTGGTGATGATTACCGCGCGCTCGAGCCTGGCCAACCTGGAGATCGATTTCCGCGACTGAGCGCCGCAATCCCGCTCCTCGTTTGACTTTCGCCCCTCGAATCGCCCAGTCTCGGGGTCGCGACGTCACGGAGGCGCCAGCGTCTCCGTCCTCTCGTGCAGCACCGACGCGTGAGTCGCTGCGTCCTTTTCGCCATCCGGGCGAGAGGGCGATCTCCTGGGCCTTGGAGGCTCATGAAGCGGCGACCGTTGGCGCGAACCGTCCGGTACTCCACGAGTTGGAAACGCGGATCGTCGGGCATCGAGAGTTCCCAGGTCGCGATCCTGCGACAAGGCGTGGAGACGCCCGCGACGTTGGTGCGACCGGTCGAGGCATCCGAACCTCTACCGGCCTGGATCGCCATCGGAGGCGTTTCCAGGAAGGGCCGGTTCCATCCACAACTCGTGCGATTCACCGAGGCGCTCGCGTCGACGGGCGCGGTCGTCCTCGTGCCCGAACTCCCGGAGTGGCGTCGGCTTTCGGTGAGCCCCCGCGTAACGCTGCCTACCGTCCGCGCTTCGGTGGACTACCTGAACCGCCGGACCGGCGTGGTTCCACGGCGTTTCGGTGTGATCGGATTCTCCTTCGGGGCCGCCAGTGCGGTCCTCGCGGCCTCGGATGAAACCATCGCCGACCAGGTGGGCGGGGCGGTGCTCTTCGGCGGTTACTGCTGCCTGGAGCGTACCGTCCGCTGCATGCTCACGGGAGAGCACGAATGGGAGGAACGGCAGCACCAGCTGAGTCCCGATCCGTACGGACGCTGGATCGTAGCCAGCAATTACCTCAGATGCGTGCCCGGCTACGAAGATGCCGCAGACGTGTGCCTCGCGATGGGACGACTGGCGGCGGAGGCGAGCGGTCGCCGCGTCTCAGCCTGGGAGCCGTTTCACGACCCCATGATCACCGCTCTGCGGGAAACCGTCGCCCCGCAGAGGCGCGCGCTCTTCGACCTGTTGGCCACTCCTTCGACCGAGCGGCGACCGGACCCCGGCGCCTGTCGGGAGTTGGCGAAGAAGCTCTCCGACGCCTGCCGGGAGGTGGAGCCACTCCTCGACCCATCCGAGAGCCTTCGAGGGGTGTCCGTGCCGACGCAGGCCATCCACGGAAGGGGTGACCGGCTGGTGCCGTTCACCGAAGGAGTCCGCCTGATGGATCAGCTACCCGACGGCGTCCGGCGGGGAATCACGGTGACGCACATGATCAACCACAGCAAAGATCACACGCCCGCGAACCCTCTCGAGCACGCAATCGAGGCCGGGCGGCTTTTTCGTGCCCTCCACCAACTGGTCAACACCGTCTGACGGACGGTCCCGTCGTAGACGGTCGCGCTCGGGACGGAATCCGGCCCACTCCCTGGCTCAGCCCCGCCGCTTTCCGTACCGCCGCCGCCTCGGTCGCGAAGACCGTGACCGGTCCTGTTCTCCCCCTTTGGATCCCGCACCCGACTTCTTCTTCGCGGCGCGTGCACGATCTTCGGCGCGCTTCTTCTGGATGGCGCGGATGCGCTCGCGCCTGGGCACCTCGAGAGGCTCATCGGGGGTTGCGGCGTAGGCGAACCCGTCCAAATGCACGCGCTCGATGGATGCGCCGACCGCCCGCTCGATCTGGATGAAATCCTGCTTCTCCTGGGGAGACACGAGCGTAAACGCCTCGCCCGTCATCTGAGCACGAGCGGTTCGACCCACTCGATGGATGTAGTCTTCGGCTACGTTGGGTACGTCGAAGTTGACCACGTGGCCAAGAGCCTCCACGTCGATCCCCCGCGCGGCGATGTCAGTCGCCACGAGTACGCGGAAGTCCCCCCGCTTGAAACCGGCGAGAGCCTTCGTGCGCTGGGCCTGCGACCTGTTTCCGTGAATCCGCTCCGCATCGATCCCAACGCGATTGAGCAGCTTCGCCAGACGGTTCGCCCGGTGCTTGGTACGGGTGAAGACCAGCGCCTCGTTCATGCGGCCGCTCTTGAGGAGTTCGATGAGCAGCGCCCCCTTCAGGTTCGCGGGCACCGGATAGGCGAGCTGCTTCACTCCGTCAGCCGGAGCCGCCTTCCGCTGCAGAGCGATCTCGGCAGGTCGGTCGAGGATCTCGCGTGTGAGCTTCTCGATCTGCCGGGGCATAGTCGCGCTGAAGAAGAGAGTCTGCTCCGGCTTGGGGACGTGACGTAGGATGCGTCGGATGTCTGGAAGAAACCCCATGTCCAGCATCCGGTCCGCTTCGTCCAGAACCAGAACCTCCAGGCCCGCGAGGCGCGCGTAGTCGTACTGAAAGTGGTCGAGGAGTCGGCCGGGCGTCGCGACGATGACGTCGACGCCCCGTCGAAAGGCCTTCTCCTGAGGCCCGATCTTCACGCCTCCGTGGACGGCCGAAGCCGACAGTCCCGTGTAGCGCGCAAGCCCCGTGAAGTCGTCGACGATCTGACGGGCAAGCTCACGGGTCGGAGCCAGAACGAGAGCCCGCGTCGTCCCGCGTGGCCGTCCGACCAACCGGTGCAGGACGGGGAGGAGAAACGCGGCGGTCTTTCCGCTCCCGGTCGCGGCGCAGGCCAGCAGGTCTCGCCCGTCGAGGGCGGGCGGTATGGCTTGGCTTTGGATGGGAGTCGGACGGGTGAAGCCCAGGGAATCGACCCCCTTGAGGAGGGTCGGGTGCAGCTGCAGCGTGGCGAATGCCAAGGTGATATCCAGATGGAAGGCGCTCCGCGGGCCGGCCGTCCGTGTGGCGGCTCGTTCAGGCGGGCACAGAATCAGAGAGTGAGTGCCGGCCCCCTGAACCGAGGGCTCGAGGCGTGACTCACGCCGGAAGGTAACGTAAAAGCCCGTAGCACAAGACACGGTGACGCCCCGCGGGGCGCACCGCGTGTGTTACAAAACGCCTACGTCGGTTTCCTGATCGAGGCGGACTCGTCCCAGCAGCATCCTCCGTGCGCGTCATCGAACACCGCACACCGGAGGAGCAGCCATGAGCAGCGCAACTCAGCTGAAGAAGGCGAAGCAAGCCGCGTTCCTGACCCTCGCCGCCGCCGTCATCGCCCTGCCGACGTCCGCGACCAGTCAGGAGGTCGCGTCCGACTGGCACCCCGCCGGGGCAGTGGCCGGCGCCCTCATCGGCGGGACGCTCGGCTTCTTCGGTGGCGGCCTCCTGGGATCCGCGGGTGACTGCTATGAGATCTGTGGCGGTCTGGTGTTCGGGGCCTTGGGAGGTCAGGCGCTCGGGGTACCTCTGGGCGCACACCTGGGCAACGGCGGGCGGGGTGACCTGACCGTCAGCCTTGGCTTGAGCGTCCTCGCCGTCGGCGTGGGCATCGTCGGAACGCACGCGACGTCGAGCGGGCACGTCTACCTGGCAGCCACGGTCGCCCAGATCGCGGCCGTGTCGACCGCCGAGATGAGGACGTCTTCGAACGCCTCTCTATCCGTGGGTCCACGGCTGGTCGGAGAGGATGTGGGCGTCGGGTTCACCCTACGGTGGTAGATCGCTGACTCATGCCGCGGACGACCCGTGCCGTCACGATCACCTGCCCCGCATGGCGGCGGGTATGCTCGGCAACGTGGAACAGGAGTCCCCGCACGGTACTCGGCAGCCCCGCGCGTCCGACGGTCCGCCCATCGGAGAGGGTGGACGGGTCCGTGGCGCGGAGGACGTCGAGGGTCGAGGCCACACGCCGGCGGACCTGCTCCATCAATGCGGCGGCCGTCTCGGGCGGGTCCCCCGGCTCCCCTTCGCGTCGCAGCGCCTCGAGCTGCGCCGCCGAAAGCGACTCTCCGCGGGCATACGTGATGAGGCGGTCGATCGGCCCACAACCGTGGCGCACGCGGAGGCCCACCGAGTCGACCGCGAGGGGTGTGGCCCGCAGCTGGGCCAAGTCCAGACCGGACGAGGCCGCCTCGAACTCGCGGCTCGCATCAATGAGGGAGTGGGCGACGGGAAGCAGCTCGTCGGGGACGTCGGGTACGGGTCCTTCCAGCCAGGCTTCAGGCATGAGGTCTCGGGAGTAGGATGGTCGTGATCCGTTGGATGAGGCGCGGCGACGGCGGGGGGCTGGAGCGGGCTCCCGGACTCACCGCCCTTCCCGAAACGCCGCGTAGTCGCTGCGGATCTCCTCCAGCACGTCTGCCGCCGGAACGGCCATGAGGCCCTGCCGGATGGACTTGAGCATCTCCTGGTCCGTCGACTCCACAACCTCGAGGGCGCGCCGGAAGTAGCCATCCGCCTCGTCACGCGAGCCGACGGCGTCCGCCGCCCTTGCAGCCACATGGAGCGCCGCCGTCAGCTCGTACACCGCCTCGGTGCCTTCCAGAGCTGCGACAGCCGGACGCACCGAGGCGAACGCTTCGTCGGGACGCCCCGCCAGGAACAGCGCGCCGGCCCGATCCGCGCGGGCACCGGCGATGCTGAACCGCGAGGCGTCGGCCCGCTCCAGGTAGCGCGCGAGTTCCTCGGCGAGGTCGGCGAGATCCGCCCACTTCTGCTGAGCCCTCAGCATGAATCCGAGCTGGAAGTAGTACCAGTCGAGATTCGCGGCGTCGGGACCATACGCGGCCACAAGTCGTCGCATGGCCTCCCGTTGGCTCGCTTCCGCGGTGGCCGTGTCGCCGCGGTTGAACTCCGCTACCGCCCGATTGGCGAGGACGTTGGCCGTTTCGACGCTCTCCTCTCCATAGAACCGCTGGGTCACGCGAAGGGCATCATCATAGAGCCGCCTGGCCTCGTCCGGACGGTCTTCCCGGGCGGCGATGGCGAGGTTGGTCAACACCACTCCCTGCCCCGGATGGTCCGTCTTCTGGTACACATCGAGCGCTTTGCGGTAGAGCACCGCGGCCGAGTCGACATCTCCGATGAAGGCGAGCGTGGCCCCCAGCCCCACGTAGGAATCGGCGAGGTCGAGATCGTCCTCGGCGAGATGCTGCAGGCGGATGTCCAGAGATCGTCGCTGGTTCGCGAGGTGGACCGAGTCACCGTAGTAGAGGGCAAAGGAGCTCAGCGCATGCGCAACCTCGAGAGCGTCGGGGCCGAGGCGTTCCTCGTAGATGCTCAACGCCCGTTCGATGAGGTCGTTCCCCCCTTCCGGCGAGCGTGCGTTCCTCGCTCGCCCGAGCCCGACGAGTGCTTCGGCGACCTCCACGCTGGAGGGGCCGAACTCCGCCTCCCGGATGGCGACGGCTTCGGAGAGCAGCATCTCGGCCTCCTCCATGAGGCGAAGGTTCAGATAGACGTCGCCCATGGTGTGCATCATCCGCGCCTGCAATCGTGGCTGTCCGGCCAACTCCCTCCTGATGCGTGCAGCGCCGGCGTCGAGAAGCTCGCGAGCCGTCACCGTGTTGCCGCGTGCCTCGCTCGGGTTGCTCACCTCGAAGAGCCCCGTCATGAAATCGGAGACCTCCGACGACGCCTGCGCCTCGAGGAGAGCCTCTCGCTCCGCGGCCCGCGCCCGGAGCAGACCGGACGTCGCCGCCACCGTCCCACCGACGAGCGCCAGCACGGCCACCACCGCGGCCGTCACGCCAGCGCGGTTACGACGAACGAACTTGGAGGCGCGGTAGCGGAAGGTGGGGGGGCGGGCCTCCACCGGCTCGTGGCGGAGGTACGCCTCGAGGTCGCGAAGCAGATCGCCCACCGACGCGTACCGCCGGTCACGGTCCCGCTCGATGGCCCTCATCACCACCCAGCCGAGACCGCCTCCGAGATCGCGGCGCAGGGCGTCGGGGGTGGTCTGCCGGAGTCCCGCCACCGTCCGCTGAGTATCCGCAATGGTGAGGAGTCGGACGCTGGGGCGCGGCAGCTCCGCGGTCAGCAGGAAGGCCACGAACTGGAAGCCGCCTCTCGACAGCTCGTCCTCGGTGAAGGGCAGCGCACCGGTCAGGACCTCGTACAGGAGCATGCCCAGGGCGTAGACATCGGTGCGAACGTCGACGTCCCCGCCTCCACCCTCCGCCTGCTCGGGACTCATGTAGGCCGGGGTACCGAGCATGTGACCCGCCCGGGTCACCCCGGCCTCCGCGGTCTCTGCCGTGGCCTTCGCGATACCGAAGTCGATCACCTTGGGGACCGGCCGACCGTCGACCTCCGTGACGAGGACGTTGGACGGCTTCAGGTCGCGATGGATCAGTCCGCGCTGGTGGGCGTGCTGCACTCCGCGGCACACGTCCGCGAGGAGAGCCACTCGGTCGGCTACGCTCAGTCGGTGCGTGTCGCAGTACTCGGTGAGCGTCTCGCCGGATACGAGCTCCATGACGAAGAAGGGGCGCCCCTCTTCCGTCGCCCCGGCATCGAAGACCGTAGCCACCGCAGGATGGTCCATGGCCGCCAACGCCTGGCGCTCGGCGTCGAAGCGCGCGACCACCTCGCGGGTGTCCATCCCCACCTTCATCATCTTGAGGGCGACGCGTCGCTGGACGGGCTCGACTTGCTCCGCCTCGTAGACGACTCCCATCCCCCCTTCGCCCAGCACACCAAGAATCCGGTACGGACCGATCCTGGTAGGGTGCTCGAAGGGTGAGGCCACGGGCAGGGGGGGGTGGAGGTACCGGGGCGGGAGGCTCCGAAAGCCTGGGACTCCGCAGTCTACCCGGAAGCCACGCGATCCGCGAGCCGGGATCGGTCGT
Source organism: uncultured Gemmatimonadales bacterium (assembly GCA_937983085.1). GTDB lineage: Bacteria > Gemmatimonadota > Gemmatimonadetes > Longimicrobiales > Gaopeijiaceae > UBA2589. Next base: position 1,029 of record CALJKZ010000348.1, on the reverse strand, counting down.
GGGGGCGGTCACCCGCTCCCCCGAGAGCGAGCGGCCGGGCCCCGGACCGCGAATCGGCCCGTCGCGGGGGCTAGAAGCAAAGCTGGATCGGACCATGGACTCAGCGCTCCTCCGCCGGCCTCGGCAGGCCGCCCGTGTCCGGCCCCGGCTCCCCCGCCGGGCGGGGTAGCGTCTTCTCCGTCGAGTCGGGAGACGCGGCGGGACGCGGGAGGGCCGCCCTAGCCTCCAGCTCGCGGATGGCGGCGGTCAACGCCACACCTCTGGGACTCTCCTCTCCTACCAGCCTGAGCGCCTCGCGCATCTCCGGCAGCACCTCCACCGCGTCCAGCTGAGCGAGGGCGGTCGCCGCGTGGTGGCCGGACGCGCTGGAAAGGCTCTCGGCGAAGGCGTGCAGCACGTCCTGTCGACGCCCTCCCATGGCCCCCTCCACCCTCTCGGGATGTCCTTTGAGGGCGTCGAGGACGGCGTCTGCCAGCGGCCCTTCTCCCAGCGCGTGCAGCGCTTCCTGGGCCCAGGCTCGCAGGGGCCGTCCCTCGTGGGCGCCGTCCTTGCCGAGCATGCGGACGACAGGGGACACGGCACGAGCATGCCCGATGCGCCCAAGCGCCTCGCACGCCCGGGCCTTGAGTGCCGGGTCGCCGCGCTCCAGGGCGGCGACGAGCGCCTCCACGGCACGCGCGTCACCCAGCGCCGCCAGCGCGCTCGCCGCATCCTGCAACGCCTCCTCCCCGCGCCATAGCAGGAGGCCATCGTCGCGGAAGAAGCCCCCTGGACCGCGGAGGGTCCGGATGTGCCCCTGGACCTCGTCCTCATCGGGTAGCTCAGGCAGTTCCAGCCTCGGCAGGAGCAGCTGGAACAGCTCGAAGAGGCGGACCAGGGGCTGGGGATGGGCCGCGGCGGGGATGGTGCACTCGAGTAGTGCGACTCCGGTGGGAAGAGGCTCGAGCCAGTAGCTACCGTCGCTGGTCTCGAGGGTCATGTCCGGCTGTGCGAAGATGATGGAGCGCACACGTCCTTCCTCGAACACCC
>CALJKZ010000347.1 GCA_937983085.1 uncultured Gemmatimonadales bacterium | reverse complement strand
ATCCTGCGCGGCGCCGGGCACTTCCATCGGGAGGTCGCTCCCGGGCCCGTGCGGGATCTGTACGTTGCCTCTCGGCGGGGAGGGCCGTCGTGGACGAGCGCCATGGTGCGCTTCCGCGGAAATCCAGGCGCCTACACCGTCGCTCTCGAGGAGGCGGTGGGCCGCGTGGACCCGGACGTCCCACTGTCGAGCGTTCGTCCCCTGGACGAGTCGGTGCTGGAGGCCATGAAGCCCACGCGTGATTTCGCGGGCATGCTCGGAGGCTTCTCCGCGTTCGCACTGCTCCTCGCCATCCTCGGCCTGTACGGGGTGATCTCGTACGCGGCCCGCCAACGTCAGCGTATCATCGCCATACGCATCGCGCTGGGAGCCGACCGGGCCTCGGTGGTCTCGCTCTTCCTCCGAGAAGGCCTGTCCGTGGTGGCGGCAGGACTCGTCCTCGGAAGCGCCGGCGGGTTTTTCCTGGGCCGGGCCCTGGAAGCCCAGCTCTTCGGCGTGAGCCCCGGCGACCCGGTGACGCACGTGCTCCTCGCCGTTGCGTTGGCGTTGGGCGCCGCCGCCGCCGTCTGGGTGCCGGCGCGGCACGCGGCCACCACCGACCCCATGACGGTCCTGCGCGGCGAGTAGCGCTTTCGCCTTCGCGGCGGCTCAGCGCACGCGGTCGAAGCGCACGTCCCGGGTCCGGGTGTTGGAGAGATAGAAGCCGAGGATCGTTCCGTTCCGGTCCCGCTCGAACGACAGGGTCAGCCCCCCGCCCGACAGCGTGTCCTCGTCGCCGGGGCTCAGCCGGGCCTCGTCCAGGCGCCGGTGCCGGAGGACCAGGTGGCCCTCCGCGGCGTCATCATCGTCACCGGAGGTGGCGTCCGCGCCGGGGGCCGTGTCCTCCTCCGCCTCCGACGCCTCCTGGAAGACGACGGTGTAGAAGGTCTCGATCTCCTCACTGTAGTACCGACCGGCGAATCCCCGCAGGTCGTCTACCGACGGCTCCCAGGCCGCTTCGGCCTCATCGTCGTCTTCCAGGCGGGTGGCGTGCTGCTCCTGACCGTTTTGGAAGAGCGTGACACCCTCGACGCCACCATCTCCGTCTCGATGGAAGACCACGGAGGCCTCGACCACCGTCAGGGCGAACGTCGAATCCGACGTAGGCTCGATCTCGATACGCGGCTGCCCGGTGGCCTGCGTGTACAGGGTGCCGTCTTCCCTCGTGAACGTCAGGACGAAGGCGGGCGCCGCGTCCAACGCATACCGACCTACGTAGTCGTCGAAGGACTCGGGGTCGTAGGAGGCTGCATCGAAAGCGCCGTCGTCCGCCACGGCTTGGGCCTCCGGCTCCATGGCATCACCGAAGAACGCCTCCGCGAGGCGGAACGCCACGTTGCTGTCGAAGGAGGCGTGGTTGCTCTGCGTGGTGATGCCTGCTCGGAGCTCGGGGTAGTAGGCCAGCATCGAGCGGTGGGCGATGTCGGCGCCCCCGTGGTGAACCCGACGGAGGCCACGGTGTTCGTCGATGAAGAGACCGAGACCGTAGTTGGTGGTGTCGCCGTCGGTGAGGACGAAGGGCGTCGTCATCTCGGCCACCATGTCGGGCGAACCCACTCGGGGCGAAACGTAGTTCTCGACCCACGTCTGCAGATCTTCGATGCTCGAGTAGATGCCTCCGGCGCCCACGGCGGCGCCGAGGTCACGAATCTCCCGGTAGCCCTCCGAGGCAGGGGCGTATCCCTGCGACCGCTCGGGCACGACGGCCTCGGCATGCGGCCGCACCATGGTCCGGGTCATGTTCAGCGGGCCGAAGACGTGCTCCGCCATGAACTCGTGGAAGGGCTGCCCCGACGTCCGCTCGACGATGAGGGCGGCGAGGGAGAAGGCCGTGTTGTTGTAGTTCCATTCGGCGCCCGGTGCGTTCTGCAGCGCCGGCTGCTGCTGGACCACCGCCAGGATCTCGTCCCGATCCACGTAGTCGCCGCGGTCGATGCGACGCCCGGTCATGACGAGGAGGTTGAAGATCTCCCGGAGGCCGGACGTGTGCGTCAGGAGGTGCCGGACGGTGATGGTCTCGTCGAACTCGGGGAGCTCGGGTACATGGATTCGGATGTCGTCGTCCAGGGACAGGGCTCCTCGCTCGGCCTGGAGCATGACGGCGAAGGCCGTGAACTGCTTGGAGGTGGAGCCGATGTTCGTGCGGGTGTCCTCGTCGAAGGGGATCGCATGGGCCAGGTCGGCCATCCCGTATGCCTTGGAGAACAGGGTCCGACCGTCACGCCAGACCCGCACCGCGGCGCCCGGTGAGTCGTCGGTGTCGTACGGCGACAAGAGCTGATCGACGAGCTTGTCGGGATCGGTTTCCACGGGCTCGAGACGGTGCAGCGTGATGGTGTACTCGCCTTCCTCGTCTTCGAAGGGGATGACCTGGATCGTGTACGCACCCGCGTCACGCGTCTCGCCCGAGAACCGGTCTGGACCGCGGGCCGTGACGTCCATCCGGGCCCTCTGCTCGCCCTCGGGATTCAGCACCCGAACGATGACGTCCACCGAGATCTGGTCGACTTCACCGAAGATGAAGTAGTCCTCGCCGGCTTCCACCCGATACTCCGCCGTGTCACCCGCGGCGAGGCTCCCTTCCACGGTCCGACCGACGACGAGGTCCTGGGATTGGGCGGCGAGGGCCGAGGGCAGGGCGGGGAGGGCGAGGGCGCCCACCAGCAGGAGGGCCGGGCGGGGGAGGGCGAAATGTCGGGTGCCGGACATCGTCTCAACCGGTTTGGGGTGATCTGCGTGGCGGCGTGCCGTCGCGAGTGTGCCATCGATGATGCAAACCGATGGGTGCTACGTATTCTGGGCAATCGACCTTCAATCGGACGGAACGGTGACGGAAGAGAAGACGCTCTATCGCGAGTGGACACCCTGGCCCGGCTGGGCAGCGACCATCTACTGGCTCGCCCTCATGGCCGTCGTGGTGCCGTTGCTCGCGGGGTTCGACACCGACCTGCCCGCCATCACGAGGGGACTGCTGGCGCTGGGCGTCGTCGCGCTCGGAGCGGGTCTGGCGCGGGTCATCGGAGGGCTCACGGTCCTGGTCCAGGAAACGCGGCTGTACCTGTTCCTTGGATCGTATCCGGTCATCCGGCGCGCCGTGCCGTACTCGGAGATCCTGGATCTCCATGGGACCGAATACCGACCGCTGGCCGAATTCGGCGGATGGGGAGTGCGCGGATTCGGGAAGAAGAAGGCGTGGACCGCCCGCGGAAACGAGGCGGTCGTCATGACTCTGACCGGCGATCGCCTCTTGTACGTGGGAAGCGACCACCCCCAGCGGCTGGAGGAACGCATCCGCACCGTAGCGGGGGAGGGCCTCGGCGCCTCGGCGGAGGCGCCATCGGCGTCATAGGACGCCGCAGCGGCTACTCGGGAAGCCCCAGTTCGCTCCAGCGTCGTTCGAAGTCGTCGATCCACCGGCTCGCCGGCGGTGACTCGAGGTCGAAGGTGCACGACCTGAGCTCCTGGACGGCGGCGTCGGCGCGCTCGGCGCCGGGTCCCTGGGGCAGTCGCCGGATGGTGTAGATCATCTCCTGCCCGTCATACGCCACCGGGCACGTCCCGGTGAACGGCCGAGCGGTCAGGTCCTCCCAGCCCTCCTCGAGAATGGCGGCCAGCTCGGTGGCGGCGCCCGCTTCCACCGCGCCAGTCGACGCGGCTTCCGGGTATCCCGCGGCGGTCCACCGCCCATCGTCGTGGACGGTCACCGTGGCTTCGCACCCGCCGCCTCCCTCGGGCCCCATGCAAAAACCGCCGTGGCGACCGCGCTGGACCTCGACGATCCAGTCCGGGCCGGCGGGGGTGGGGCCCTGGAAACAGGCCCACAACGAGGCGACACCTACCAACGCGAGGAGCCGGGCCCACCTCGAGACGGGTCGTCCCGGGTGGAGCACCGGCTCCACGAGTGTGTCGCGTCCGGATGGACGCATGGAGGTACTAGTCCCGGACGCGGTCCTTGAGACCCTTACCAGCGCGGAAGGTCGGAACCGTCATGGCCGGGATCATGATTTCCTTCCCGGTCTGAGGGTTGCGTCCCTTGCGGGCCTTCCGCCGACGCGTCGCGAAGGTACCGAACCCGGTGATGGTGAAATCACGCCCGGCGTCCAGCTCAATGGCGATGATTCCCTTGCGCGGGTCGGTGTCGAAGATCGCATCGATCACGTCCTTGGCCTTTGCCTTGGATAGATCCGCCGTCTTCGCCAGCTTCTCCGCAAAATCGTCCTTAGTCACTGGAATTGCCCCTCCGTTGAGGTAGGTTGGCCGAGGGTCGGTCGTCGCACGACGAACCCACCGGGCGAGTATTCACCCCTACGTTTTGGGGCTTCCGGGCCTCCATGTCAACGTCTTGTCGGGTACGGAACTCCCCGGTACGTCGCTAAACGAATGTTTTTCGAGGGGAACCCGGGTGGCGGGGCCCTGTATGTGCGGATGCCCGAGGTGCGGGCCACGAAGGATCTTTTCACGGAAGGGACGCGATGAACGCGTGGACGACGGGTATCGGCGGCGTGGTACTGGGGGTCTTTCTCCTTGCGGCATTTAGGTTTATGACCGTGCCTCCGCCCCCGGTGACCCATCATCACGCCAACTGGGCCGTGTTCGTCGGGGGTGAGCGACTGGATCTGTCCGACGACCGCTTCATGGAAGACGTCGCCAGTTGTCGGACGTCACCCGAATCCATCCGCCCCCAGGACCGAATCCACCTTCACGACGGCGACGACGACGTCGTGCACGTCCACCATCCTGCGGCGACGTGGGGTCAACTCCTGGCGAATCTGGAGATGGCAGCGGGCCCGGACTACCTGTTCACCCCCGACGGTTCCAAGCATTTCGCAGGGGACGACAGCCTCGTCGTCTTCATCCGAAACGGTCAGCGCGTCTACGACCTGAGCAACGAGACGGTCCGTTCAGAGGACCGGGTCGTGATCTCCTTCGGTACCGAGACTCCCGAGGAGGTCATGGAGCGGCACTTCAGCCAGGTGGCGGACAACGCGGCCGAGCACAACGAGATGGCCGACCCGGGTGCATGCATGGGAAGTCACGAGGCCGAGTCGTTCACCGTGAAGCTACGTCGGGCCTTCATCGGCTGAGGTCACGCGTCCGGCCGGGTCGGCGACGCGCCGCGCCTCCGTCCGCCGGGTCCGTGCCTCCGTCAGGAGGGAGGCCACCCAGCCTGCGAGCACCAGAAGCGCTGCGAAGGCGCCGAGACCCAGGAGGCCCAGCGTCCACGAGCGCGGCAGAAAGCTGCGCGTGACCAGGAAGAGGCCCGTGCCTGCGGCGCCCCCGAGGAGCCACCCCGTCGTCTCCAAGGGTGTCGCGCCCGCGAGGAGCCCCGGTCCCGGGGAGGTACCGAGGACTGCGGAGGCCGCCCGCCAGATGCGGTCACCGTCCCAGCACAGCAGGTAGATCACCGAAACGAGCATGGCCACCGTGACCCATACGGTGTTTCCGAATCCCACGCCCCACGTGATGAGGACGATGCTCGAGATGATGGGCAGGAAGAGAAGAGCACCCACCGTCGCCGTAGCGGGAATCAGAAGTAGGATCCCGGCTACGACCTGCGTAAGCCCGATGAAGTACCAGTAGGGGCCCGTCTGGTACATGGCCTCGAAGAAGAAGCCCACCGGATTCTCCACCGGCAGTAGCGTGAAGCGCTGACCCGTCGCCTTGACCAGCCCCGTGGGGATGAAGGCCATGGCGAGGAGCAGACGGTTGGCAAGGGTGAAGCGTCCGAGCCACGGACGCGTGCGAGCCCATCGGTGCCAACGAAGGAGAGGGCCAGGGCGCGTCGAGGCGATACGCATGGTGGGGCAAGGGGTGGATGTCCGGCCGTACGAGGGCACGCGTCGGGCTGTTTCGCCAGCCCCCCGGGCCGCGGTCGTGACCGTCCTCAGCTGCTTGCCCCGGTGACGCCCGGGGCGGCATGATCGGCCTCTATGACCTTCGAACTGGCCTTCGTTCTCGCCCTCGTCGTGGTGACCGTCGTCCTCTTCGTCACCGAGCGCTTCCCGGTGGACGTGGTGGCCCTCCTCGCGCTGGGCGTCCTTCTCGTCTCGGGCATTCTGCCTACCGACGAGTCGCTCGCCGGCTTCAGCAACGAGGCCGTCATCACCATCGGGGCCATGTTCGTCCTCAGCTCCGGGCTGAACCGGAGCGGGACCCTGGAGGCGTTCGGCCGGCGTTTTCAGGCTCTGGCAAAGAGGACCGTCATCGGGGCCACCTTCGGACTCATGGTCGTCGTGGGCGTCACGTCGGCCTTCATCAACAACACCGCCGTGGTGGCCATTCTCCTGCCCGTGGTGGTGGCGGTCTCCCGGGATCTGGATCTCAGCGCCTCCAAGCTCCTCATGCCGCTGTCGTTCGCGTCCATGTTCGGCGGTGTCTGCACGCTGGTCGGCACGTCCACCAACCTTCTGGTCAGCTCCATCGCGGCGGACCACGACCTCGAGCCCTTCGGGATGTTCGAGTTCAGCGGGCTCGGCCTCATCTTCTTCGCCGTGGGCACCGTGTACATGCTCACCGTGGGGGGGCGGCTCATCCCCAACCGCCGTCGGCCCGAGGAACTCACCCAGACGTGGCGCATGGAGGAGTACCTCACGGAGTTGGTCCTCTCCGCCGATTCCGACTCGGTGGGCTACACCATCGCCGAGGCACCCCTGACCCGGGACTTCGACCTCGACGTGGTGAAACTCCGGAGACCCGGTCGGGGACCGCTGCCCTTCACCGCCGACATGGTCCTGCAGGACGGGGACGCCCTCGTCGTCCGGTGCAACGTCAACCACCTTCGCAGACTCCTCCAGAAGGAGGGTGTCATCATCGAGCCCAGGGCGCGGTGGCGGGAGGAGGACCTGGAGCCCAGGGAGATGGTGCTGGTCGAAGCCGTGGTTGCACCCAATTCGACGCTCGACGGAGAAACCGTGGTGACGTCGGAATTCCGCGAGCGACTCGGCGGCACGGTCATCGCCATCCGTCACCGTGGCGAGCTCATGCGCGAGGACCTGAAGGAGGTGCGACTGCGGGCCGGGGACGCCCTCCTGGTGGAGACCACGGAGGGTCGTCTGCCCCAGTTCCGGGCCAGCGACGCCTTCGTGCTGGTGTCCGATCAGCCCATCCAGGATTTCCGACCCGACAAAGCCGTCCCCGCCCTGGCCATCCTTCTCTTCGTCGTGGGCAGCGCGGCCCTGGGATTCCTGCCCATCGTCGCGTCCGCCACGGCGGGTGCCGTAGCCATGATCCTCGTGGGCTGCCTGACTCCGGAGGAGGCGTATCGGGCGGTGGACTGGAAGATCATCTTCCTCATCGCCGGGGTGCTCTCGCTGGGGGCCGCCCTGGAAGACAGCGGGGGTGCGGCCCTCCTCTCGACCTTGATCTCCCCCGTGGGCTCGCGGTTCGGCGTGGTGGCGCTGGTCTCTGCCCTCTACCTGGCGACGACGCTGGTGACCAACGCCATGTCCAACAACGCGACGGCTGTCCTCCTGGCACCCATCGCCATCGCCGCGGCCGACGCCATCGGCGCGGACCCCCGTCCCTTCCTCATGGCCGTGACGTTCGCCGCCTCCGCCAGCTTCATGACGCCCGTGGGATACCAGACCAACACGATGATCTACGGCCCGGGCCAGTATCGGTTCAGCGACTTCCTCCGGGTCGGTGGGCCGCTCAACATCATCTTCTGGCTGCTCGCGACGGTTCTCATTCCGGTCTTCTGGCCTGCGTAGGAGCCTGTGCTGGGGAACGGGGGGCGGCCGCGCCACCCCGAGCGTGCTCGCATCCTCCGACGGTCGGGCTGGACCGCCGGCGGTCCTACTGGCCCGAATCCCCGCTCGGGGCGTACATTGCCGAGCATCGGCACCGTGATCGGGAGGGTCACTCGGCGACCCCCGGCTCGGGCCGGGTTCGGAGGAGCGCATGAGGACACTGGTGACCGGAGGATTCCTGCTCGGCGCCTGGCTTACGCTGGGGGCCACGCCGGACGAGACCGTCACCCCCATGGCCACGGAAGACGACCACCTGGACGCTGCCGAACTCCGGGAGGTCATTCAGCAGTACTGTGTCCGCTGCCACAGCGACGCGCGCCTCAGGGGCAACCTCTCCCTGGAGGATTTCGACCCGGCGCGGGCCCACGAGTCGGCGCCGACGGCCGAGAAGATGATCGTGAAGCTCCGGGCGGGAATGATGCCACCTCCGGGCGTGCGCCGGCCGGAGGGAGACACCCTCGTGGCCCTGGCCGAGACGCTGGAGGCGGTCATCGACGAGTCTGCGGCGCTGAACCCCGACCCGGGCGTCCGGCGATTCCAGCGGCTGAATCGCGCGGAGTACGAGCGGGTCATCCACGACCTCCTGGGGCTCGAGATCGACGCAGGCCGTTGGCTCCCCGCGGACACCTACCTGGGCAACTTCGACAACCTCGCCGCCGCGCAGGGCCTGTCGACGACGCTCCTCGAAGCCTACCTGCGGGCCGCCACCGAAGTGAGCCGCCTCGCCGTGGGGAACCCGTCGGCTCCCGCGGCGTCCGTGAAGTACACCAACCCCATCGACGTCTCCCAGCACGCGTGGGATCGGCTGGAGGGCGCCCCCATGGGGACCCGGGGTGGCATGGTGGTCACCCACGACTTCCCGGCCGACGGAGAGTACGTCTTTTCGGTGGCCACGCTCTTCGGGCGGGGCGTGCCCGGCCAGGATCTGGATCTCTCCATCGACGGCGAGGGAGTGGGCGTGATCCGGATTCCCCACAACGGGTCCGGCCGCGTTCCGTTGGAGAGCGAACCCATCTTCGTCACGGCCGGACAGCACCAGGTGGCCGCCGCCTTCGTTCGCACCATCGAGGGTCCGTACGAAGATCGACTGAGCCCCTTCGACTGGTCGTTCGTCGGCGGTGAGGACGACCAGTCCTGGGCCAACTACGGCATCACGGCGCTCCCGCACCTCGCAGACCTGATGATCACCGGTCCCCACCGGCCCGCCGGGGTCTCCGAGTCCGAAAGCCGAGCCAGGATCTTCACGTGTCGACCCGCGAACCCGTCGGAGGAGCGGCCGTGCGCCGGGTCCATCGTCAGGCGCCTCGCCACCCAGGCGTACCGTCGACCGGTGACCGACGCGGACCTCCTCGGGCCCATGCAGTTCTATGACGAGGGTGTCGCCGAGGGTGGATTCGAGATCGGCGTACGCACCGCGCTCCAGTCCATCCTGGCCAATCCCCAGTTCCTCTTCCGCCTCGAGGCGCAACCGCCAGGCGTCGCACCGGGGGAGGCGTACCGGCTGTCGGACGTCGATCTGGCGTCCCGCCTGTCCTTTTTCCTGTGGGGCACCGTCCCCGACGCGGAACTCCTCGCGGTGGCGGAGGCAGGACGTCTTACCGAGCCGGCGGTCTTGAACGGTCAGGTGGAGCGGATGCTCGCCGACCCGAGGTCCGAAGCGTTGGCGACGCGCTTCGCTTCCCAGTGGCTCCGACTCCAGGACGCGGTGAAGAACCAGCCCGAACCGTTCCTGTACCCGGACTTCAGTGGGCAACTCCGCGACGACATGGTCCGTGAGACCCAGCTCTTCTTCGAGCATCTCGTGCGGGAGGATCGGAGTCTTCTCGACTTCTATACCGCCGACTACTCCTTCCTCAATGAGCGTCTGGCCAACCACTACGGCATTCCCGGCGTGGTGGGCGAGGAGTTCCGGAAGGTCGACTACCCCGACGACACCCGCCGGGGGATCCTGGGCCACGGGAGCGTCCTCCTCCTCACGTCCATGTCCCAGCGCACGTCGCCGGTGCTACGCGGGAAGTGGGTCATGGAGGTCCTCATGGGTGCTCCGCCCCCGCCACCGCCGCCGAACGTGCCCAACTTCGAGGAGACGGCTACGGCGGCGGAGGGGCGGCGGCTCACCACGCGAGAGCGCATGGAGATGCACCGCGCGAATCCCACGTGCAACGCGTGCCACCGCCTCATGGACCCCATCGGTTTGGCGCTGGACAACTACGACGTCACCGGTCGCTGGCGGATCCGCGAGCAGGGCATGCCCCTCGACACCCGGGGCACCTACTACGACGGGACGCCCATCAGCATGCCGGCCGATCTCACCAAGGTGCTGCTGGATCGACCGACACCCCTCGTCCGCAACTTCACGGCGAACATGCTGGCGTACGCCATGGGTCGGCGAGTGGAGTACTTCGACCAACCCGCCATCCGGGACATCGCCGAGATGGCCGAAACAGAGGACTACCGAATGAGCGCCTTCGTTCTGGGGGTCGTGAACAGCGACCCGTTCCAGAAGATGCGCGCGCCCGACACCGTGGGGACCGAAGCCGACGACGAGTCGCCGAGTCCCCATCCCACGCAGGACACCAGGGAGTAGGAGCCGCATGGAGTTCATCACAGGGAAGCACATCTCGCGTCGCAGCTTCGTCCAGGGTATGGGCACCACGGTGGCCCTCCCGTTCCTCGACGCCATGGTCCCGGCGGGTCGTTCGTGGAGTGACCCCATGCTCGACACCACGGCCACCCGGCTCATCTGCATCGAGGAGTCCATGGGCTGCGCCGGTGGGAGCGACTGGGGCGACGCCCGCCACCTCTTCGCCCCCGAGCGCATCGGTCGCGACTTCGAGATCGGTCCGGACAGCCAGTTGGCCGGCCTCGCCGACTTCCGTGACTACCTGACCATCGTCAGCAACACCGACGTGCGGATGGCCGAGCCGTACCGTGCCGAAGAGATCGGCGGGGACCATGACCGGTCCACCGCGGTGTTCCTGACCCAGGCGCACCCGAAGCAGACCCAGGGCTCCGACATCTACCTGGGTACCTCACTGGATCAGATCCATGCGCGGCGCTTCGGCCGGGACACGGCTCTGCCTTCCCTGGAGCTGTGCACCGAGTCCATCGATCGGGGCGGCGGCTGCGCGTACAACTACCACTGCGCCTACACCACCTCCCTGGCGTGGGCGTCGCCGAATCAGCCGCTGCCTGCCATCCGCGAGCCGAGGGCCGTGTTCGAGCGGCTCTTCGGGGCGGGGGACTCGGCCGCCGACCGCGAGCTTCGCCGTCGGACCAACAAGAGCATGCTGGACTGGATCGTCACGGAGGTGGCACGCCTGAAGAGCACCCTCGGCGCCACCGACCGCCGCGCCATGGACGAATACCTCCAGCAGGTTCGCGAGCTCGAGCGTCGCATCGAACTGGTGGAGGCGCGAAACACCAGCGGCGAAGAGCGCCAGATGCCCGAAGCTCCGTCGGGAATTCCCGATTCCTGGGAAGAGCACATGGAGCTCATGTTCGACCTCCAGGTGCTGGCGCTGCAGACCGACATGACACGCGTCATCACCTTCAAGACCGGGTTCGATCAGTCCAACCGCACGTTCCCCGACAGCGGAACGAACAAGTCCCACCACGGGGCGTCCCACCACGGCAACGTCCCCGCGGACATCATGGACTTCAACAAGATCAACACGTACCGGACGGCTCGCCTGGCGTACCTGCTCCGCCGCCTGAGCACCACGAGGGAGGGCGACACGCCTCTCATCGACAAGACCGCCGTGGTGTGGGGCTCGCCCATGGGCGATCCGAATCTGCACAACCATCGCCGGTGCCCCCTCATCCTCATGGGCAAGGCCAACGGGGCTCTGGAGGGTGGGGTTCATCTGCGGGCGCCCAAGGGGACGCCGATGGCCAACGTTTTCGTGAGCCTCATGCAGGGCATCGGCCACGACATGACCAGCTTCGGCGACAGCACGGGAGCCTTCCCCCTCACCCTTCCGAGGGGGTACTCCGCCGTCAAAGGGCAGGACGCGTGAGGGCTGACACGCGCTGCCCAGGCCCGGTAGGGTGGGGATCGGTGAGGGACGTGATGAGGGCCGGTACATGCTTCGGAGCGCTCCTTGCCATCTCCACGCTGCCGTGGCCGACGGGTGTTGCCGCGGTCCAGACGGTGGTCGCCGCAGCCCCGGCTACTCGTTCCGTGACCGACGCTGCCCCGGAACGA
>CALJKZ010000346.1 GCA_937983085.1 uncultured Gemmatimonadales bacterium | reverse complement strand
AACGCGGAACGTCGGGGTTTCGACGATGGTCGCATCAGCGCTCTTGGCGAGCTGGGGCTGGACTGCGGTTGGCGACTCGTCCAGACACGCGGTCGCGACGAGAAGCAAGGGGATTGCAAGCAGTGACAGTCGACGCATGAATCGTCCTCCGGAAGGGTGTGCTGGATAATGCTGGACATTCACTCTTCGAAGCACGTGAGATGCCATAGCTTCGGCCAAGGGGTGAGGTGGTGGAACCGTAAGTCGGACTACGAGTTGCGTCACGTGATATCGTCGCATGACGTCCGGCCTGGCGTTTCATGAAACACTCGGATCGTTTCACGGAACGTTTCCACGTGGTCGTTTGGGGACAGTAGGCTCCCCCGTTGCCGCGCCCGACCTCCGCCTTCAGACCTCGGTTTGTCCGATGTCTCCGGCCGGGTAGCGCTCAAGGAACGCCGTCAGAATGCGGTGCGTGAGGCCCCAGACGTGCTCATCCCCCACGGCGTAGCTCGGGAAGGTCTTCGAGAAACCGGAGAAGTGGATCCGCACCTCGGTCGAGGTCTCCGGCTCCCGAAGCCGATCGATGGGAATCCAGTGGGCGGTCTCCACTTCGTCGTTGGGGGTGACGATGCCGGCGTCGTAGGGAACCCCGAAGACGAAAGGCGCGATGCGCCTGATGGGGAGCCGGGGACTGACCGGATTCACGTCCGGTAGACGCCCCAGGGGCGTGCCCACGGCCCCAAGGTCGATGCCCGTCTCCTCGAGGGTCTCCCGGATGGACGTCTCCAGGAGTCCGGCGTCGTTCGGTTCCCACCGGCCACCGGGCAGGGCCATATGGCCGGACCATGGGTCGCCTTGGTAGGTGGCCCTCTTGATGAGCAACATCTCCAGCGGCGTCGTGGCCCGGATGATCATGGCCACGGCGGCTTCCATCCGCTCGGTCCGGTGCTCGGCGGGCTCCTCGGGAGGATCCTCTCCCGGCGGCTCCAGGCGGTCGTGGAGGACGCGGAAGCGAGGGTCGACGGCGACGAGGTCCATCACACGCCCTTGGCGTCGGCGCCCCAGATGAGCTTGTGGACCTGCACCTGGAAGCGGACCGGAAGTCCATCCTCCAGAATCCATCGCGCCAGCGGTTCGAGCTCGAGGTCCCCCCAGACGGGAGACATGAGCAAGGCTCGCAAGGTCCCGGCACCAACCCGGCGGTCGAGGCCGTGCTCGGCGATGGCCTGCCGGGCCCATTCGTAGTCCACCCGGTCCTTCACGACGAACTTGACCTCGTCGCGTTCGGTGAGGTGTTCCAGGTTCGCCCATAGATTGCGGTGGGACTCACCCGAACCCGGACACTTGAGGTCCATGATCTTGTGGACTCGGGGATCGAGGGGGGACACGTCGAACGCACCCGACGTCTCCACGAGCACGGTGTACTCCTCGTCCAACAGGCGCCGGGTGAGGTCGAAGGCACCGGGGTGTGCCAGCGGCTCCCCTCCGGTGACCTCCACCACCCGCGCCGGGTGGCTTGCGACTTCCCGGAGGATCTCGTCGAAGGTCATCCGGGAGCCGCCGTGGAAGGCGTACTCCGTGTCGCACCAGGAACAGCGGAGAGGGCAGCCGGTGAGCCGCACGAAGGTGCAAGGCACTCCCGTCCAGGTGGACTCGCCCTGTATGGAGTGGAAGATTCCGTTGATGCGGAGGAAGCCCTCAGACATAGGAGGCCTACGGCTCGGCGGGCCCGCCTCGGTCGTGGGCGTTGGCATTCACGGACCCGGCGTTCTCTCGCGATCGTTGGATCGCCTCTTCGAGCAGATCCTGGACATCGAAGAGCGTGAGCTCCTCCAGGCGAGCGGTGACGTCCTCCCCCGAGGACCCCTGGGCCAGCGTCGGCGTCTCCACGTGTCCTACGATGCCCACGCCGGTCTGAGCCCAGCGGGGAAAGACCAGGTAGCCGTGATAGGGGGCCTTGAGGTCACCCGTCTTTTCCGTCTCCAGCGAGACGGTGTAGGGATGCCCATCGGACCCTTCATACGCCGGGGGGCGGTCGTGTACCCGGAAATAGCCCCCGAGTGTGGTGTCGTCCTGCGCCATCCGGGGAAGCTAGAACAACCCGGGAACGCGATCTACCGACGACGCTGTGACTTCCGGCCTGTGACCCAGTAGACTCAAGGAAGGCCGAAGCTCACGGTTTGACACCACGGGACGGATCCATGTCGAAGAAGATGCGTGCGGCGGTATTCGAGGACTTCGGCGGGCCGGCGGTCGTCCAGATCAAGAAGGTCCCCGTGCCCGAGCCAGGGCCTGGTGAGGTGAGGCTCCGCGTCGAGGCTTCGGCGATGAACCACCTGGATCTCTGGGTCCGCCGCGGGCTGCCGATCCAGACGCCCATGCCCCACATCGGGGGCTCGGACATCGCGGGCACGGTCGATGCCGTGGGTCCGGGTGCCGAAGACGTGCCACTGGGGACGAGGGTCGTCGTCGACCCGTCCCTGGGCTACGACTGGTACGAGGGGCAGGACCGGGGTCCGTCCTTCGACGAGCCTCCCTTCCGCATCGTCGGAGAGCACACCCAAGGTGGCTTCGCCGAGTACTCGGTGGTACCGGCCGAGAATCTCCTGGAGATCCCGGACGGGGTGTCCTCGGTGGACGCCGCCGCGGCCGGCCTCGTCTTCGTCACGGCGTGGCGTGCCCTCATGCGTCGGGGCCGTCTCCGGGCGGGGGAGCGAATCCTGATCACCGGCGGTTCGGGTGGCGTGGGGACCGCAGCCATCCAGGTTGCTCG
>CALJKZ010000345.1 GCA_937983085.1 uncultured Gemmatimonadales bacterium | reverse complement strand
TCGAGATGCACGCCGACGAGAAGCCGGTGTCGATCTCGGGCTCCAAGATCCGTCAGCTGTTGAACGACGGCGAGCAGCCGGACGAGCGCATCCTGCGCCCCGAGATCGCCGACATTCTCATCGAGTACTACCGACAGAAGGCATGATGCTGGCAGCCGGGGGAGTCGGGCGCGCGATCTCGGCGTCGATTCCTCCGGCGACCGGCCGGCGTACGCATCGCCGGCCGCGACCGGTGCAGGCTTGAGGCTGAACTTCGAGCGACAGCCCGAATACGTCGACCAGCAGGAACTGCAGCAACAGGAGCGATACGAGTAGCGTAGACATCGCCGCCAGCGAGATACCGGCCAGGAGAGCTACCGAGAGCACGGCAGCCAGGGCGAAAAAGGGCTGCACGAGCGCCGGAACACGGGTGATCGGCAACCAAAGGCCGTAGCTGCGGCGCAGGCGCTGGACGCCGTCGGCCGCCATCTCGAGAAAACGAAGCAATTCGGGGTTCATTGCGGCAGCGGGCTCGCGCCGATCGTCAGAATCAAGACGCCATCGGGATGCCGGTGTCCGCCGACGAGGAAGGTTCCCCGATGGCGGAGTGCCAGCAACGTGTCGACGATCGGCTTCGAGTTCTCGATCACGACGACCTTCATGAAGATTCGTTCGTCCTTGTATTCACGCGGTATGACGAGGACGTAGGGGCCGCCGGGAACATTGAAACCGGCGTTGCCGCCCCACGGAACACGTTGGCTCTGCTGCTTCACGAGGCGGTACGAAGAGTAGGAAAAGAGGTTGTCGAATTGACGTCGCAGGGCCGTGAGCCGGTGATCGAAGTCGTTCCCCTGGTTGCTGGCGATGACCGCGCCGACACTGACCTCGACGGCTGCGGCACGGTCTTCCTCTTCGGCGGCGAGGATGGTCGGCACGAAGGCGACGAGGATCCACACGATCGCGGCAGCCGGCACGGGGCGCCTCATGGCTCGACTCCCAAGGCCTCGTCGCCGATCCACAACAGCATGGTTTGTGTGTTCTGATCGCTCACCAGAGCCACCGACTCGAAGACCGTATCGAGGCGTTCGAGGGAGTTGGCGTAGTCGGTCGCAGCAATCCGATCGAGGTCCGGCGCACCGGACGATTCCACTTGTGCGAACATGAGCCAGGCGCCGAAAGCGGCGACGGCAGCCAAGGCTCCGGCAGGAAGAGCCACCGGTAGCTCGAGCGGGGCCAGCCCTTCCAATTGCGCCCGCAAGCGTTGCCACAGCGACGGTGGCTGCCGGGACAGGCGACGCTCTACGGCCGGCCAGAGTGAATCCAGATCGACTTCGGCAAGGGTCGCTTCGACGCCGCTCTGGAAGTGCGCCTGGATCGTCTCCAGTTCGCGCAACTCCGACTCGCACTCGACGCAACGCGCCGTGTGGAGCGCGACGTCGCGCATGCGGCGGGCGTCGAGCTCTCCGTCGAAGAACAGGGGCAGGAGGCTGTCGACGTCGCGACACTTCATCGGTGCTTCCGATCGGTCGCGCGCTGGGGGAAGAGGGTCGGACGGACGAGAGGCGAAGTTTGGATGCAGTGGGTCAAATCAGGTCTTTCAGCTTGCTCTGCAGCTTCTTGCGTGCGTAGTGCAGGCGGCTCATGACGGTGCCCTTGGAGCAGCGCATGACGCGGCTGATTTCCTCGTAGGAGAGGCCTTCCACTTCGCGCAGGACTATGACGGCTTTGTGATCGGGGGTCAACTCGTCTATCGCCGCTCGCAAGCGCTCGCTGATCTCGGTCGACCGGGCTCGGTCGAAGGGCCCGCTCGGCGACTCGTCGCGGATGCTCTCCTCGGCCGGCTCCTCGCGTTCGAGGTTGCGAACGCGATCCTCGAGCGCGACCGTTGGCTTGCGCTTCTGCCGCCGACGGAGGTCGATCGCTCGATTGACGACGATTCGGTACAGCCATGTGTAGAAACTCGATTCACCCTTGAAGTGCTGGATGTTCTCGAAAGCCTTGACGAAAGCGTCCTGGGTAATCTCCATCGCGTCGTCCGGGTTGCGCACCATTCCGAGCGCGACGGCCATGACTTTCCGTTGATACCTCCCGACGAGTTCTTCAAACGCTTCTCGGTCACCGAGACGACAGAGCCGCAGTAGCTCACGGTCAGTCCGCTCCACGATGACATCCCATAGACGACGGTGATTGCCGGGTATTCACGGCGGTCAATGAACCTCGGACCAATTCGCGCCGTGGCGAACGTCGACCTGCAACGGAACGCGGAGATCGTAGGCCCCTTCCATCTCCTCGCGCACGAGCACCACCAGCGCATCGACCTCCGCCTCGGGCACTTCGAACAGCAGCTCGTCGTGCACCTGGAGGATCATCTGGGCGCCGGATCCCTCGGCGCGCAGTCGGCCGTCGATCGCCACCATCGCCACCTTGATCAGGTCCGCGGCCGATCCCTGGATGGGCGTGTTCGTCGCCGTCCGTTCGGCCGCCTGCACCGCGACTCGATCCTTCCCAGCAAGCTCGGGGAGCGAGCGGCGACGGCCGAACAACGTCGTCACGAATCCACACTCTCGTGCCGTCGCGAGCACACCGTCCATGTAAGACTTTACCCCCGCGTATCGATCGAAGTACTGCTCGATGTAGGCCTGCGCCTGGCGCAACGGGATGGACAGCTCGCGCGCGAGACGCTGCGGCCCCATCCCGTAGATGATCCCGAAGTTGATCACTTTGGCCGCGCGGCCCATCTCGGAGGTGACGGCTCCCGGCACCACGTCGAAGACCGCCGCCGCGGTGCGCGCGTGGACGTCCTGATCGCGCAAGAAGGCGTCGATCAGCGCGGGATCCTCCGACAGATGCGCCAGAAGTCGCAGCTCGATTTGCGAGTAGTCGGCGCCCACCAAACGATGCCCAGGAGCCGCGACGAAGGCGGCCCGGATCCGTCGCCCTTCTTCCGTCCGGATCGGGATGTTCTGCAGGTTCGGGTCACTCGAGCTGAGTCGTCCGGTCGCAGCGACCGCCTGGTTGAACGTCGTGTGCAGTCGTCCGGTCCGGGCGTCGATCGCATCGGGCAGCGCATCGACGTACGTCGACTTGAGCTTGGCTAGTCCCCGGAAGTCGAGAATCTTGGCCGGCAGCGGATGGTCCTTGGCGAGCTTCGTCAGCACGTCGACATCGGTCGAGTAACCCGTGTTCCCCTTCTTCACGCCCTTGGTCGG
>CALJKZ010000344.1 GCA_937983085.1 uncultured Gemmatimonadales bacterium | reverse complement strand
GACTCGAACCCCCAACCCCCGGTTTTGGAGACCGGTGCTCTACCAGTTGAGCTACGGACCTCTGTCGTCCTTTCTTTTCCCGCATCCGACTCGAGGTCGGTCATCATGGCCAGGGGCAGAATCGAACTGCCGACACCATGATTTTCAGTCATGTGCTCTACCAACTGAGCTACCTGGCCCAGACAAAAAACCCGCTCGAGCCGGTGGCGGCGCGAGCGGGAAGTCGCCGGAGAGGCCGTTTCCTACCGCCTCTCCGCTCCCGCCCGCTTCCGCGAGCTCCACGTGTCGGAGACAATCCAGAAGACCCTACTCTGCATTCCTCGTCTCCCTTCTCGGTCCCGAACGTGGGAAACGCCGCCCTCGGGCGGCGCTTCACGAGCAAAATAGCGGGGGCAGGATTCGAACCTGCGACCTTCGGGTTATGAGCCCGACGAGCTACCAGACTGCTCCACCCCGCAACAGGACAGGGAAGTTAGTCCCCTTCCCGGAATGAGGTCAACCCGTTCATCGAAGCAATCCGATGTGGCGGAAAACGCTTGCGGTGAAGCGCCTCCGTTACAGACTTCTAGCCATTCCCCGTGCCTTCGGTGACGAGAGAGGGACGCCCATGTTGAGCACCACGTTCATGGATCTGGCCATCGCGGCGGGCCTGGGCTTGCTCGTCGGCCTTCAAAAGGAACGAGCCGAGTCGCCGCTCGCCGGACTTCGCACCTTCGCGCTCGTCAGCCTCGCAGGAGCCGTCGCCGCCATCCTCGGCGCTGCGACCACGCCGTGGGTCATCGTCGGGGGGCTCCTGTCCGTGGCGGCCATGATGGTCGCTGGCAACGTGGTCCTCGTACAGTCGGGCAGTGGAGACGACCCGGGCCAGACCACCGAGATCGCCGTGCTGCTGATGTATCTCATCGGCGTCATGGTCGTCGTCGGCTCCCGGGAGGTCGCCATCGTGCTGGGTGGATCGACGGCGATGCTCCTGCACCTTCGGGAGGAACTCCACAAATGGGTGGACCGCCTGAGCGACCGCGATGTGCGGGCCATCATGCAGTTCGTGGTCATCTCGCTCGTCATCCTGCCGATCCTGCCGGATCAGACGTACGGGCCGTACGACGTCATCAACCCGCGGCAGGTCTGGTGGATGGTCGTCCTGATCGTGGGACTCAACCTGGCGGGGTATGCGGCGTTCCGGCTCTTCGGAGCCAAGGCGGGCACGGCCCTGGCTGGCGTGCTGGGTGGAGTTATCTCCAGCACGGCGACGACCATCTCCTATGCCCGCCAGACGAAGACGGACGAAGGGCGCGACACTGTGGCGGTGCTGGTGGTCTGGATCGCATCCGGCGTCGTGTTCATTCGGGTGATGCTCGAGATCGGGGCCGTAGCCCCTGCTTTCCTTCCCACCGCGGCGGGCCCGCTCTCCGTGATGCTCGTGGTCTTCGCCGGGCTGGCAGCATTCCGTTGGCGTTCAGGCGACCAACCCGGTGAGAGCCCCTTGGAGCCAGGTAACCCTTCCGAGCTCAAGCCGGCCATCCTCTTCGGCGCTCTTTACGCCGTGGTTCTCTTGGTTCTGGCCGCCGCCGAAGACCTTCTCGGCGATACTGGGCTCTACGTCGCTGCGTTTCTGTCGGGGCTCACCGACGTGGATGCCATCACGCTGTCGACGGCTCGGCTCGTGGCCACGGAAGGCCTGGACCCCTCCACCGGGTGGAGAGTGATCCTCGTTGGCGCCCTCTCCAATCTGATCTTCAAGTTGGCCATGGCTGCGTCGCTGGGGAGTCGGGAGTTCGCGAGACGATTGGCCTCCCTCGTATTCATCGCGCTGGTCGTCGACGGAGAGCTTCTCTTCTTCTGATCGTGACAAGAGGAGGGCACGCTACTCGCCGCCTCTGCGGAGGTACGGTTCGCCCCCTCGATGGGTCTACTCGGTAGGCCCGTCTTCGCCGCCCCGCCGTTCGGCCAGCACGTCGGCGTAGGCACGGGAGACCGCATCCAGGAGGAGATCGGCCTTCAGAGGCTTCTGGAGGGTGTACCGGGCGCCGAGCGCTTCGGCCATGTGAAGCTGGAACGCCCCGGTGCTGCTCATGAC
>CALJKZ010000343.1 GCA_937983085.1 uncultured Gemmatimonadales bacterium | reverse complement strand
ATCACGCTTCGAAGCGCGGAGGTCCGGCCATCGCCGCCCATGAAGGAGAGGTCAATCATGTCTCGCCTTGGAGTGGAACGCGTCTGCACTCCAATTTTGTAGCCACCGCCCGCAGGGGCCAAGGCCGCCGCGCCAGCGTGGCGCGATGGGAACCCGCATGGCCTCGTGTCCGGTTTGCGGTCATACGCTCGGCGCCTCATGCTAAAGCCATGGCCAGACCGCAGGCTCGTCGCGGATAACCAGCGTCCTTGGTCCGAAGTGACTCGAACGACATCGGAGGAGAGCCGTTCCATGAGGACGACGATCCTATTCGCTCTGCTCTGCTTCGCCGCACCGATCTCGGCACAACAGGTGCCGCTGTCGACCTATGAGACGATCATCCGGGCGGACGAAGTGACGATGTTCGGGGCTGAGACGTACCAGAACATGGCACGTACTTACGCGCGGGCCTGTGGTACTACTGAGGCCGACATCGCTGAGGCGTGGACGCTCGGTATCAAGCTGTACCGGGACGAAGGAGTTCGGCCTCGTGGGCGGTTGGCGGAGGCGATGGGCGTAGCGTCGCAGATGCTGCAGCGAGGGCAGAAGGGAGACGCCACGTGCCGCGAGTTGCTCGCCGGGGCGATGATCGCCCTCATGCCCCGTGGCCGATAGCAAGCCTGCGCCTGAGGTCTCGCGTTGACTTCGGGCGACGACGTTCCGGAGATCGACCGGTTGGTCCAGCGAGTCCTGACTGAGTTTCGCGAGTTCATCGTCGCGACCGGCTGGCGAGGGCGTGAACGTGAGGCGGTCAGTCTCTTCGCCTTCAAACATCTCGTGCCTGCCTGCGCACCGGGCGCGGTGCTACACGACCCCGCGCAGATCGGGATTGAAGTGCCGGTCCCGCAGGTAACTGCGGGCGGGAAGAGTCAGGTCGCCAAGGACTTGGTGATCTGGCCAGCGCCGCACATGACGGTGTGGGGCGACGATGGCAACCCGAGCCGGACTCCTGCCGTGGTCATGGAATGGAAGTCAGCGGGGTTTCCCGTCCGTTCCGCAGGTGAGCGCCGGCGTGACAGAGACCGGGCTTGGCTACGAGCGTGGACCGCGGCTCACGGCGGCGTCGGGTACTCGGTCGGGCTTCTCTTCGGTCCCGACGAAGTCCGGTTGGCGACTGATCGCGTTGTCTCGGGGAGTGTTGACCTAGACTGGCTGCGGCTCCCGTAGCACACAGGGAGACGCCTTGCGTGTCCGCACCCGGCCGGGTCAGGATCGGGGCATGCCCTTTCCGTACGAATCCACGGAGGCCGAACGGCAACAGCGTCTTCGCGAGCCGCTCGTCGGCTTCGTCTGCTCGTCGTGCGGTTGGGTACTCGTGGAGCGCGGTAGTGCTCGTTCCCGGACATGCCCGAAGTGCGAGGGTGAGGTACGCACCTACGAGGGGTCCAACATCTGGGACCTAGAGGCGATCCTCGTCGAAGCCGAAGCCAGTGCGACCGGAGCCAACGCAGCGGCCCTCCGAGGGCAGCTAGCTGGGGCCGTGAAGCGCTTCCACGTCCGTCAGGATGATTGGGCAGCAGCGGAGAGCATCGCGGCGGAAATCGCGGGCAAGGCGCCCGCGGGCCGGGAACTCGTCGCGCATGTCTACCGGAGCATCCGGGCGAAGGGGCGCCCCCGACACGCGAGGAAGCAGCGGAAGGCGAAAGCAGCGAAGCCGAAGAAGCCAGCCCGCGCGACGTTGGAATCGCTCGACGCAGAGCGGCGCGAGGAGGAGCGGAAGCGAGTGGCCAAGTTGAAGCGCGGGCCAGTCAAGAAGCGGTTGCTCTAGAAGCTCCACCGCGGTGGAACGGTGGTGCGTCGATCACGGTGAGCGATTCCCGCGTATCGATGACGGGGTACCGGGGGTGCCGTGCGCTCGTGCGCTCCCAGACCTACGCTTACCGCCATCCTTGAATCGATGCCTCAAGCGAACGCAGATCGCTCAGAGAAGCATCAACCGCTCGCTGGCCACGCTGTCCCGCACCGACGAGAGGCGAGCCAACACAGAAGAGTCGCGAAAGTCGGTTTGCGCGCCGCACGGCGCCGAACCGAGTAGGGTCACGAGGACAATCGGAATCAGGGTGCGCATGGGCGTCAAACGTGCCCAGTGCCATGCCGAGGCGCTAGGCGGGGAGGTGGCGGGGTCAAGGGGCCATCTCGAAGGATCGAACGACGCGCCGCCCAATCGTGGAGCGGTCCGTAGTGGATACCGTACATGGAGAGAGCAGTATTAGCGCGTCTAACCCAGCAACCGTTCGACCTCATCGATCGCCCGAAGCTCATGCATCGCCGCGTCGGTTTGCTCCCGTGCCTCGCGGATCGTGTCCAACCTTCGCCCTAGCCCCTCAAGCGCACCCTGATCAACGGCCTCGGAAATCGAGAGGCTCTCCTGCTCAATCTCGATGATGGTCAAGGCTTTGTCGTACTCATCGAGGATCTTCTGCTCCGCTTCGAGCAAGTGGGTAATCATCGGCGGCGCACGACGCAGTGAGGCGATGCGTGAAGCGTAGGCATCCTCTCCGACCGACTCCATTTTTTCGAGAAGGCCTCGCACCTTCGCGTCCAAGCCTTGGAGCTGAGCGCGCGATTCCGCGTACTCGGCTCTGCCGCCGAGGAGTTCCTGCCGCTGCTCGCGTAGCCCGACTTGCTGTTCGAGAGACCGTTGCTCACCCGCGTCGAGTTTCACCGTGGGCGCCGTCATGCGCCCGAGCCCCCAATAGAGGACCAGTCCGGCGGTCAACCCAATCGCCAAACTGATGCCCGGTGACCACGTGGCCGCTGCGAGCAGCCAGATCGTCCCACCACCGGCCAGAGCTAGAGCGCCACAGCCCGCGACCGAGCGAGACTGGGCCTCGGCCGACGATATCGAATAGTGCTCCCCGAGCGTGTGACCCCTTGCCAGACCACGTCCTCGACGGCCCCTCCCCGGAGGGTGGTCAGTACCGTCACCTGATCGGTGCGCCGCGCCTTGATCCGGTCTTCTTTCCCGTCAATCTGGAACTTGAAGACCTGCTGGGTGCCTTGCGGGGTCAGGACCCGGAGTTCGTAGTCACGCTTGTAGACACCGAACTGATTCTTGGTCTTCCGCTGAATGGTGACTTGGCGCGAGTAGCGTTTCTCAAGCTTGCCGGTCACGGCTCCGTATGAATAGCTGCACTTGGGGCAGACGCCCTTCACTGTGCCCCCCTCTCCTGTGTCCAATACCGGCACCCGGCACCGTGGGCACTGAACGATCACGACAAACGCTGTGAAGGACGCAGAGTCACCGGCCGAGAGCGTCGAGCAACAGACCGACACCAGTACAGAACGAGGACCGTTCTAGGCCCGCGGCCTCTACGTCCTCGACCGAGGCGTAGAATTGAATCGGCCCCGCACGGATGTACGTGCGCCAGCAGTTGGAGTCGAGTTCGAAGTAGCGGCCCGTCGCGGTGTTGCCAACGAAGCGCGCCCAAAGCGGCACAGGCGGCTCAAGTTGCGGATCGTAGACCTCCGCCCTTATCGACTCGGGCAACTCCTCCGAAGCGGTCGCCGCAGGCTCATTCAAGGCCCCGGTTGGGTCAGAGACTGAAGTCACCCGCCCGTTGGTGTCGAATCCAACGATCGATGTGCCGTAGTACCAGTTGTATCGCGTCGATCTATCTGGCTCCCCGGCCGCGGCGCGGACGTCGGACTGCGACATGCCCTCAGTCACCAAAGGACGTCCACCAGGGTTACCGATGCCGCGAGGAGAGACTGTGCCCGCGATGCTACTACGGGGCTGCACTGTCCCCGTCGTTCCACCCGCGGCTCGTGCCGTGCCCCTGCCGACCCGACAGACCTTGTCTCGTGATATGCACGTGTTGCCGCACGGCTTCCCGCGAACGCAGCGTTGGGCCTCTGCTGCGCTCGGCAACATGAGCACACCCGCGACCAACAATACCGTCCGACCGATCACCGAGACCTCCCTGCTACGTGTCCCCGAGCACCTTAGCCGCGTAGTTCGGCCGTCGCTAGGGTCTCTCCATGAGCGCTATTAACCATGGTCGGCAAGCATGGCGGCGAACGCAGTACACTCCTGACGGGAAGCCATCTCGCGACCCGACGGCGCTCCGGTGGACGCTCCACGCGCAAGCACGACGCTCGCGTCTTCGGCGATGGTCCGCGTCAGCAGCCAGGTCACAGCGAGCTCTGACTCTACCTCAGTGAGATGGAGGATCTCCGGAGGCTGGCAGTACACCTCCCCCGATCGCACGATCTGCGCGGGCCTCGGCCTTAGCTCGCCCGTCGTACCTGCGGCCTGAATCTGCTCGAGGCCCGCTTCCTGATACTTGAGCGACCCCAACTGCATCGCCCCATCCCGACGAGGCTCGAAGTCATAG
>CALJKZ010000342.1 GCA_937983085.1 uncultured Gemmatimonadales bacterium | reverse complement strand
CGGCATGCCTCCGCGTGCTCGAAGGGGCTCATGTGGCCGGGGGCCAGGAGGCGGTCATGGAGGGCCAGGTCCTCGTCGAGGTCGCGGCGCCCGTCGTGGGTCAGGTAGCTGACGCGGGCACAGCGGGCGCAGCTGATCTTGGCAAGGTCCAGGGAGCGGAGGCCGCGTTTTTCGGCCTCCTTGGCGTCTTCACGGTAGATGTAGGGTTGGTGCCAGCCGCCCCACGCGACCCTCCGCGGCACGCTTTGTTCGAGCACTTCGGCCATGGCCTCGGCGGTCCTCCGGATCGCAGGGTGGGCGGCCCGATGCGCCCGCAGGTGAAAGAAGTTGTCCCACTCGGTCGCGGTGACGATGACGGTGTGCCACATGAAGGGCTCGAGCAGGCGGTTCGTGGTCTGTTTGTGGACCCCGACGGCGAGCAGGGCCTCGACGTGGGCGACCGCCGAATCCCGGGCCTCGAGCCAGACGGTGCGGGCGGCCGCCTGGTCTTCGGGCCCGAGGGCCTCGGTGGCCTGCATGCCGCTTCGGTTCTTCCCCCAGGTCGTGGGGATATAGGGGTCTTCCTTGATCCGCCTCAGCATCTTCTCGATGGGGATCGCCCGGCTCGACGCGCTGTTTCGGGAGAACACGCGGTGCGTGTTGAACTCGGCCAGAACAATGCGGGGAAGAACCACCTCCATCGTCACGAGCCGCACGCCGTCCGGGGAGATCGAGTCACGTCGGATCCGGGCGAGCACGCGCCCGTCTCGCTCGGCGACGGGCTCTTCGGCGGGTTCGAGGATGTTGTCTCGGGTCTGCATGGAGGTCACGATTGGTCCGACTTTCGGGACTGGGCTTTCGGGACTGGGCTTTCGGGGCGGGGTCTTCAGGAAACTAGCGGTAGGGTCCCCCCCGATGGATCGGGACCCGCGGCAGGCCCCGCTGGTGCGCGTGCTCGACCACCAGGTAGCCTTCGAGGCTGGGCCACCCGTGCTCGGGCTCGGCTTCGGCGTAGGCTCGCGCGTGGATCCGCAAGGGCCTCACGGGAGCGGAGATCACACCACAGTCGAGGGCCACGAAGCGAAAGGGCTCCCCGCGCGGAAGCCCGCGGGAGTCTTCGAGGGGGAGGGGTGGGAGGCCCAAGGGGACCGCATCGAGGCAGTACGCGGCGGCGTCGATGGGGCACCCGGGGATCTTCACGTCGTCGGTCTCGACGCACTCCAAGATGACCTCGCGCGGCGGGTGGAAGAGCCGTAGGCCCCGCACGAGCGCATAGGGGGCCCAAAAAGAATCCCCGGGCGACGGGGCCACCGCCACACATTCGAGCTTGTCCGGACGCAAGGGACCCGAGGAGATCGGAATAGCCCGAAGGGGCCCCTCGCCCGCGCCGAAGGGGTAATTGTAGGTCGACAGATTGCGCGCCTGGGTCTCGTAGAACTCCCGAAAGCGCGCCGGATCCGTGGGGCGCGAGCCTGGGTCGGTCACGGCGCCTCCGGGTGGGGCAGAAGCGCGAAGCAAAAGGTGGCCTCCATGGGCGCCGTGGTCTCGGTGACGTCCCCCCCCACGCGCTCGAAGCGGGAGAACAAAGCGACGTGGAGCTGGACCGGCCCCACCGGGCCCGCGTCTACCGGCACCCACTGCTCCGCGCCGTCCGTGCAAAAGATGGCGGCGTCCACCGCGTCCCCAAAGAGACTGGCCGTGCCGTCGCCGCGGTACAGTCCCTCGATGATCACCTCGCCCAAGCGATGGACGCTGGACAGTCCGATCACGCTCACACGCGGGGGCAGCTCGAGGTGGAGCCGATAGAGCGTATCGGGCTCGAGCCGGTGCCCGAAGGGGAGCGCTGCGCGGAGCGACCATACGTGGCGAGGATCGACGGGGCGCTCGGGGGCGTCGAAGTACACGTCGAGGATCCGCCGTTTTCGGTCGTCCTTCCCGTCCTCGGCCTCCTTGCGGGCCGTGACGAGCTCGGAGGGGTCGACCCCGATCCGGTAAAGGTACGCGAGCCGACGGGCGAGCGGGCTGTCAGCGCCCGCGCTGTGGGCCTGCGAGAGACTCACCGATGCGAGCCTCCGCCGCCCTGGGGAGGATCGCGGGGGGGAAGGAGACGGTCGGCGAGGGTGCGGATGCCGTCGCGGACTTTGGACTCCGCGCGCTGGAGCACCTCCTCGCGCAGGTCCTCGGGCCCGATGGGCTTTCCGTTCAAGGTGGGCTGGATCCCGACGCCGCGCAGCAGGTCCAGCACTTCGCTCAGCACCGGCCGTCCGGACGGTGGGGGTTGGTTGGGGTCGTTGTTCGACACAGGGTCCTCCGGTTCGTAGACGGGAATGACCCCGTCTTGGGTCCATCGTTCGTACTGGCGTTTCGTCCAGCCCAGAAAAGTCCAGGGTTCCACCAGCGTACGCGCTGCCTGCCACTCGTGCACCAACACGGCGTCGGGGTTGGTGGTCACCTCGACCTCGACCATCGTGCACGCGGGCATGCGGTGCCCTCGAAGGCAGTTTTCGAGGCTTTCCCACCCGCAGGCGCACTTTTCCTCCGGCGAGAGCGAGGCCAGCCAGCGCATGTGGTCGCTCTGGTCGGGGTTGAAGACGCCGCTCATGAGGTTGGCTCCCCCGCCAGCAGGACGCGGCGCCCGTCGATCACTCCTTCGAGATAGGGTGCGACCATGGCCTTCATCGCCGGGTGCGCAAGCGCGACGCGGAGCGCTCGACTGTATTGCCCTTGCCGGACCGCCGAGACGACCTCGAGCTTGTCGGCTTCAGTGAGGGCCAATGCATTCACCTCCGTCGTCATGCGCATTCGGTCACTGTGCAAGATCGCCAGGACCCGGGCGACGACGACCTCCGTCTCGCCCTCGGGAACCGAAATGTCATCTTCCAACGTGCCGCGGAGAACCCACGATACGAACTCCTCCATGTGCTCGACCGGCGTGGTCCCCATGGTGTCCTCGAAGCCAAGGGGCCGCTCTCGGAGAAACTGGGCGACGATCTCGCGGGCCTTCATAGGGGCGCTCCTCGGCCGCGCTTTTTGACGGTGACGTGTTCGGCGGATGCATACCGAGCAAAGCCCCCCTCCTTGAAGGCGATGAAGGGCTGACCGTCCAAGGCCCGGTTTTCTTCGACCGTCACCCAGGTCACTCCATCGGGCATTAGAACCTGATCGCCCGGGTCCAGGTACCGAGCCATGCACATGTCCGGGCCTCCGAGCCGGTGGGAGGAAACCGTCGTCCGTGCACGCAGGGCTTCCAAGGTGGCCTGTATCTCCAGCGACTGGACCGGCGGCACGTATACGTCCCACCCCCCGTCGAGGTAGTCCATGAAGTGGACAATACAGGCAGGGGCCCCGTAGCAGGTCAGATGGCCAATGTCATCGATGTCCTGTTCCCACATCGTCTGCCAGGGCTCGATGAGCTCGAGGATCTCGGGAACCTCACGGTGGCCGACAAGGCCCGTCCGACGCGTGGGAGTTTCGGTCTGGTCGTCGCGGCTCATCGCAGCCAGTGCCCTGGAGGAATGTCGGTGACCCGACGGCAGCGGTCCATGAACTCGTCCTGAGTGGGGATCGGTGGAAGACCAGGAAACACTCGGTAAACGGCAATCGCTACCTGACGCGCCTCGTGCTCGTCCTTTTCGATCCACCCTCGAAAGCGCCGCGCGGCATAGAGCACCGTCGTGTGATCCCGATGAAATGCGCGACCGAGATCGGGGTAGCTGCCGATGGTGAGGACCCGGGCCAGGCCCATCGACATCTGACGCGCTCGAACCACGGTGCGACTGCGCGTCCGGCTGAGGATCGCGCCCCGCGTCACGCCGAGTTGCTGGCCAACGAGTTCCTGGATGCGTCGAACGTGGACGCCCGTGCCCTCGCTGACGGAGCGCCGCTCGCGGCGAGTCAGGCTGCGAGAGGGCTCTGGATGATCGAGATCGAGGGGAAGTTCCCCCGCAGCGTCGTCGTGCATGTCGCCTCCGTGGACATGGGGTCAGGTCGCGCTTCGGAAAACGCTCGTCAGACACATAAGCAAACCGAAGGGGCTCCCGTCAAGCCCCTTCGGTGCGAAAGCGGTGCGCGACCGCGAGACGACGTTCAAGCCGACGGGCGCGGAGGGGAGGCTTCGCCCTTGGCGGCGTTGGTGTGCGCAGCGTCGGCGCCGGCGCTCGGAGAATCCTCACCGTGGATCGAGGCGTGCCACTGCTCGAAGGGCGCGTTGACCTCGTTCCAACCCGGGATGCTCTGCATCCGAATCAGCCATCCCTCGACGTTGGGGGAGTCGTCCACTTCCAGGTTCACCAGCCGGAGCATGGTCGCCCCCATGGCCAGGGAGAGGTCGGCGATGGTCAGCCTGGGACCGGCAACGTAGATCTTTTCTGCGAGTTCCCGCTCCAAAACGGAGAACGCCTTGGCCACGGCCTCAAGCTGCGCATGGTCGGGCTCCAGATCGCCGAAGAGCTTGGGGTACACCGCCGCGCCGATGGCCTTGTAGAAGCTGCCAAGGTCCCAGTCGAGCCACTCGTTGACCCGGGCGCGTTGATAGAGCGACCGAGGGTAGAGCGTGTCAGCATCGGGGGCGGCAACCTGGGCCAGCTCGGCCAGATACCGCATGATCGCACGGGACTCCGTGAGCGCCCCCCACGGGGTCTCCAGCGTGGGCACGACGCCCCGTGGATGAATGGCGAGGTACTCGTCGCCCTTGTGCTCACCGGCCTGGAGGTCCAGGTGGCGGACCTCGAGATCCGCCAGGTCCGGCGTTTCGAGCTCGCGGAGGAGGTGCAGGTGCAGCAGGACGGCGCGGCAGGGAGCGGAGCCGGGGGAGATGTGGAGGACGTGCTTGGGCATGCGCGCCACGCTACTACGGGCTCATGGGGGGATCCAGGCCCCCGATTGGGGGTCGACATCGAAGAGCTGCCAGTTCTCGATGGGGAGCAGCTCGATCTGGCCGGAGATGGGCGCCGCCTCGCGCACGAAGATCTGACGCATGCCCACGTTCCACCACCCGTCTTCGTGGGGCTTGTATTTCCACGGTTGGCCTTCGCTGAGCTCCAGCTGGTTGAGGAATGTCTGACGTGCGGGAAGGGGATTGCGGTGCGCCAGCTCGTACTGCGCAGCGTATTCCTTCATGCGCTTTTTGGCGCCCATCCGCTTTCGCCGGTCGCCTCCGTAGATCGACACGACCGCACCCAGGCCGTGCGTCCAGGGAAGCCCACGCTGCGCCACGTAGCAGTCCGGTCGAGAGGTGAGGCCGGTCCACAGTGTCCCGTCCACTTGCCACACCCCTTGGCCCTCTTGCCGGCACAACGTGTTGAGCTCGCTGCGAGGACAAAGGGAGAGGGCAGACGGACCCGCGAGCTGAATCCACGCGTGGGTGCCGAGGTAGAGGTAGAGGGCACCGTTCTCTTGCCATCCCACGCCCTCCGACCAATACCCGCCCTCCACCATCAAAAAGGACGACGAGGTGAGGAATAGACCGTCGCGTCCCTCGTACCAAAGCCACACGGGAGTCGACCACTCCTCGTACTGCTCGCGAGAGATCGGGACCGGGGGAGCGCGCTTCAGAAACACGGGAAGCTTGGTACGCCTGCGACAGCGAACCGGATGCTTCGGCGTCGGCCCAAGCGGCGGATAGCTCGGGAGGAGGACCCTCCGAGGCGGGGCGTCCAGGACGTGCCTCATTGTGCCCCCCCCTCCCGGCGACGCAGCTCATCACGGCACCCCTGGATCGCGGCACTGCGGGAAGGGAAGCCTCGCCCTTCGGTCTGGTGTGCGGGGTTGCCCTTGGGGCGACGCTCTCGCCAGCACCACTTGTCCCCCCGGTGCCTGTCGTACCAGACCGAAAACCCGAAGGGGGGATAGGGCCGGGGCTTCATGGAGAGAGGTGGGGAGAAAAGTGCCGGGGTCCCCGAAGGACAACACAGAAGGGAACCTTCTTTCGCCGTCGCTTTGCCCAAGCTGCTGCCTTCTGACCCGAGAGGCAGACTTCGGGCCCCGGCGCGCCCATCGTACCAGCGTACGGGGCCACGTGGTAACTTGGGGCGTGTCGCGCAGGCCCAACCCGCTTCCGAGCTGGCACGAACGGGACCGTGTGGCCTACGTGGATCTGGTCCGCAGAGCCACGGGGATCCCGGCCGCCAAGGCCCAGCAGATCGTCGACGCCTATCCGAAAGGGTCCGGTCTGCGGGCCGCCCAACCGGGAGAGCTTCGGCACCTGGGCCTCACGGCCTCAGAGGCCGACCGCCTTCACCACGTCTTTGCCCTGTGCCGATACGTTTCAGAGGAAGTCCACTCCCGGGACATCCAGATCCTGAATACGCGAGACATCACCCGGTACCTCGGGTCCCACATGGGCCACCTCGACCAGGAACTCCTGGTCTTGGTGATGCTGGACTCCCGGCGCCGGGTCATCGACACACGGGAGATCGGCCTGGGAGAGCTGTCCCAAGTCGCGGTCCATCCGCGCGAGGTCTTCCGGGAAGCCGTGCGCCTTCCGGCGGACTCGATCATCTTGGCGCACAATCATCCCTCGGGGGACGCAGCCCCATCGCGCGCGGACATCGAGCTCACGCACCAACTCGTGGAAATGGGCGCCATGCTGGGGATCCCGCTGCGGGATCACGTCGTCGTCGGTCGAGGCCCCGGCGGCGAGCTCGCGGTCACCTCTCTCGCCGACTTGGGCTACATCTGACGCCGGGGGTTGCGCGAAACGGCCGAGTGGTGGAGGATCCCCACATGGCAGGTCGCAACCAAGAGGGCGCGCACGCGCTCGACTATCGCCAGCAATACGCTGGTACCTCCCAACCCAACCCGGGCGGCGCTCCGCATCCCGCAGCGCCCTATCCCCCCGGTTTTCCACCCAACCCCTACCATCGCCCGGGTCTGTTCCAGAACAACCCTCTGACGACGGGCCAGTGGCTGATGATCGGGGCAGGTGCCATCGCTGTCGGTGGGCTCGCTTGGTGGGGCTACAACGCCTACCAAAAGCACAAGGCCCAACAGGCGCAGCAACCAGCCCAAGCTGGCAACCCGAACGTCCGGCACATCAATGCCGGGCCGACCCACACCGTACCCCAGGCCGCCTGAGCCTGCGGAACCGAGACGTCACCAGTGCCAATCTACGCCTACAAGTGCAACGCGTGCGGCCGGGCACAAGAGCACATTCTTCCAATGGCGCAGCGAGACGACCCAGGTCCTTGCGAGGACTGCGGGAAGCAAGCACTGGTGAAACAGATCTCATCCCCGAGCTTTCGCTTCGAGCGCTCAATCGGATGGGATGGTTGGGATCGCGTGGGCCCCGGTACCATCGGGCGCACCGTCCCCGTCGAAAAGCACATCGACGACCCGGTCTCTCAGCGTAATCCGGGCTCTCGCAAAGCCCCCTGACCGCCTGCCATCTGTCGCGCGTCATGTCCCAACAGCAGCATCCTCTCGCCAATGTCCCCTCCGAGGGATTGATCCTCATCGGCAGCCCCAGCTGCGGCCCCTGTGGCGCCGCGGCCCAGGTCCTCGACCAAAAGGGCATCGTCTACCGCAAGCTCCAGATCGACGGGGATGTCGAGCTGATGAATTGGCTCAGCAGCGTCACCGGCCAACGTACGATCCCCCAGTTCTTCTACAACGGGGAGTGGGTCCGCGGCGGCTTCAAGGAGGTCCTCGAGCTCATCGAGACGGGTACCCTGCGCCCGGGAGTCGGCTTGGTCACCCAGCTCGCTTCGCAGGGCCAAGCTCCTTCGCAACCCGCCGGGGGTACGGCCGCGCCGCCCCAGCAGCATCTGCCGCCGGCCCA
>CALJKZ010000341.1 GCA_937983085.1 uncultured Gemmatimonadales bacterium | reverse complement strand
CTTGAGTGCTTCGCTGACTGCGGCCTTACCCTTAGCCATCGAGCCTCCTCCTTATGGGTGCTGGGGCGTGTGATTGTTGATGATTCACGTGTTAGCACTCACACCCAGCGAGTGCTAACGCCCACTAATGTGGAAGCGGTCGATTCCTACGTCAAGCCTGCAACCACGGGAGGATTCGGGCGCCCGGGCGGACGCGCGCGAGGGCCCTTCCGGGGCCGGGAATGGACCCCTCTGAGAGGGGGCTCACGGGGGTTTCGCGGGGCGACGTCACGCGGTGCGCAGCGGCCCGCCTGGACGTCCCCGCGCGGCTACTCCATGGCGTACGTGACTTCCCGGAGCAGCCGGCCCACGGGGTCACCCGAGCCTCGCCAGAGATGGCGGTCCGAGATGCGGTTGAGCGCTCCGCGGACACGCGTGAAGTGCTGGGCCAGAGCGCGCAGCGCGTCCTCCAGCCCCAGCGTCGCGGCCTCCGGCGACTCGGCGGCCATGAGGAAGCCGCTGGTGCCCATGCGTTCGTAATACGAGAGAGGCGGCGCGCCGCGCCGGCGGACTCGTGACTCCAGGTAGTCGGGAAAGAGCCCCGACAGCCAGAGGCTGAAGTTCCCCATGTGCATGCGGAGGAGGAACGCCTCCCTGCCCCCTGCCGACCGTAGCCGGACCATGAGATCGACGAGGTAGCCGTACTCCTCTTCCCGGTCCGACGCGATGCGATATGCCCGTCGGTTGCGGCCGAATCCGACGAGCATCGACGCGACGTAGTCCGCCGCCACCGCATCCTTCACGCCCCGCTCGAGCATGGACTGGCGGACGAGCACGTAGAAGAAGATCTCGGGGCGCGACTTGACCTGATCGTCGGTGAGCAGCGCGTTGAGAACCCTCGGATCATCAAGAAGATCGTCGAGTCCGCCGGCCTCGAGGCGCTGACGGGCGGCCTCCCGGAGCTCGGGATCGTGGCGACCCACCAACTCCACCAGGTGAAGGGCTTCGTTGCGCCCGAAGGACGCGCGGATGACAGGCATGATCATCGAGCAGTGCCTCCCTTTTCGTCCTGAAGCGACGGCCTCCCGGGCCGACGTTCCTTTCCTACTCTGCTACACGGATTCGGGGGATGCGAGCCTTTTCTTCGCGCCGAACGTCACCTGCCGGATGCCCGGATGGTGGTGACTCGCTGGTCTCCGTCCCTGCTGAAGAGGGTCGGACGAAGATCCCGCGTCTGAAGAACCGGGCGTGCCGGCCCGCAGGATGGTCGGTAAGGGCTCGAGACCTATCCGCGCGTGGTCAGCGCTTCCATGCGTGCGACTCCATCGAGTCCGACGATGGCGTGCACCACCTCTTCCGCCAGCTCCTCGCCCATCCAATGACCGAGGTCGGCGAGGGTCCGGAAGGAGGCGCGAGCCTCCTCGTAGGCGATCTCGAGCACGGCCCGGGCCGAGGTCGCGAAGAGATCCTCGACAACGCCCGGCGGGACCTCGCCGGAATCCCACATGGGCCCGAAGGCCGCGACCTCCTCGGGTGTGCCGCGGTGTCGGATCTGCGACACCAGGAGGTTGTGGCTGCGTCGACCCACGTCGAACTCGAAGTCGGTGAGATCGTCGACGATCTGGAAGGCCGTGCCCAGGCGGGCGATGGCCTCCTCCGCCACCTCCATCTTCGTGGCCATGGGGCCGCGCTCCAGGACCGAGGGCGCCGCGAACGCCAGGGCGAAGAGCGACCCGCCACGGATGCGATGCACGGCATCCACCATCGCGCCCGGCTCCGGAATCTCGTCCACACCGCCCTCCTCCGACCCTTCGAGGACGCCGATGGAGGCCATCCGGTCCATGAGCGCCCGTTGGATGGGCCCGACCTGACCCGTCGCGACGCTTCCCTCGTCCACAGCTCGATCGAGAACCCCACGAAGGAGGCGCTCGAAGGACATGAGCTGCAGGATCGACATGAAGCGCGACCCCGCGTGGTCGGCGAGGGGAAGCAGGCTCTTGGCCTGGTCGTCGAAGAGGTTGTCCGCCGCCGTGATGGTGCCCTTGATGCAGAAGTTGAGCTCCGCATACGCCCGCAGCCGCTCCTCCGAGACGCCCAGCGACCCGAAAATCGAGCGGAAGAGGATGAGGAAGAAGTATTCCTGGAGGAAGTGGAGACCCTCGGGAGTCGTCACCTCGCTCGCGGACGGCACGTGAGGCACGTCGCTGCGGTACGCGGGACCGATCAGCTCCTCGAAGTCCACGTAGAGCCGCCTGACCGCCTCCGCCTGCGCCTCCATGTCGGGAGCGAGGCGCGTCCACACGCCCTGTTCGGCGAGAAGGCGAACGGCGTCCTGGGACCGGAATACGGGTGAGAGCGTCATGAGCGGAATCTAGTGAATGCGCGGGGCGCGGGGACAGACGCGCGTGAGGTCACGTCGACGGCTTTCCGCCGGCCAGATGCTCTCCGGCCATGGCCAGGCCGTAGAGCGTGAGGAAGGGCTCGATGGTGTCGACGGTGGTCAGATAGGGCCCGATGGCGTTGGCGAAGCCTCCTGTAGCCACCACGAGGGCATCGGGACGTCCCCACTCCTCCTTGA
>CALJKZ010000340.1 GCA_937983085.1 uncultured Gemmatimonadales bacterium | reverse complement strand
TGCCCGCCGTTTGGTCACCACCTATAGTTTAGGGTAGTACCGATAGGGACGCGAGAAGATTCTTCCGTCTCGCCTCCCTTCGTTTGTCTGGAGTTTCCCCCCGCTCCCGGAGAGGCCCTTCTCATGATCCGCGTACCACGGCGACTCTCCAGACGAGGGCTCATCGGCGTGGCCGCGTTCGGCCTCTCGGCCTGTGCCTCCGGGATCCAGAACGTCGAGCCCGTGGACGTTCCACGCCTCGAGCAGGCAGTGGCTGCGTCTCCCGACGACACCGACCTCCAGGTCCAACTCGGCGTTGCCCAGTTCAAGGCCGGCAATGCCGACCAGGCCCGCGTCACCCTGGCCGCCGCCATCGAAGCCGGCAACGAGTCCGGTCCCGCCTACCTCTACCTCGGGATGGCCGAGGAGGAGATGGAGGACTGGAGCGCTGCCCGGACCGCGTACAATCGCTACCTCGACGTCGGCGCTTCGGCCGCCGGTCGCGAGGAGGTGAGGAAGCGGCTGACCCTCATCGGGCGAAACCTCCTCCGGGCGCAGGCGCAGCAGGCACTGGCCCAGGAGCAGGAGATCACGGCGACGGGACAGATCGCTCCCCAGTCGGTGGCGGTCCTCCCGCTGGGATTCAACTCGGCACGGGACGACCTGGAGCCACTGATCTACGCCCTGTCGGACATGATGATCACCGACTTCAAGGTCTCCAACGCCCTGACGGTGCTGGAGCGGGCCCAAATCCAGGTGCTGCTGGACGAGATGGCCCTCACGTCCGCCGGGTACGCCGACGCAGAAACGGGCGCACGAGCCGGCCGACTTCTTCGGGCCGAGCACGTCTTCCAGGGGGTCCTCACCACACTGGGTGGCGACGACCTCCAGACCGACGCCGACATCCTCAACGTCCCCAGCGCGTCGTCGGCGGGTGAGCTCACGGCCGAAGCGGCCCTCGAGGCGCTCTTCGACATGGAGAAGGAGAACGTCATCCGGACGATCCGTGAGGTTCTCGGCGTCGAGCTGACGCCCGCCGAGGAGCAGGCCATCCTCGACAACCGCATGAGCAACGTCCTGGCGTTCCTCGCCTACGGCCGGGGCCTCCGGCAGCTGGACCTCGGGAATTACGCCGCGGCCCAGGCCGAGTTCGAGACCATGATGTCCCTCGATCCGGGCGCGTATCAGGGCGCCGCGGATGCCATGGCGGAGGCGTCGGCTCTGGTCGATGCCTCAAACACCAGCACTACCGGTCTCGGAAGCATCGCAGCTGGCGGCGGGGAGTTCGGCGGCTTCTTCGGTCCGCCGGCCGCGCCCGTCACCGAAGACCTGTCCAGCCTGGGCATCGGCCCGCGGAGTCCCGTCGGAGCCGGCGCATCGTCCGGCGACGGCTCCACCATCAGTGGGGTTACGAGCACCCTTACCGGGGTCATCCACTCCATCGATCCGCCGCTGACGGCCACTACCATCGACCAGGGCTCGGCGGGCCAGTCCCGCAACCCGACCCCCGAGCAGACGCAGGTGACGGGACGGGATCCCGCCCAGGAAGCGCTGGGACAGGAGAACATCCCGGGCACCGCTCAGGCACTCATCCGGATCATCATCCGTCGTCCGGGAGGTGACCAGTGATCCGCGTGGTCCGGGCGTGCGCGGCGGCGCTGGGGCTCCTGGCGGTCCTCACGCTTCCCGCCATGGCCCAGAGCGCCATGGTGGGCACCGGCGTCGACTACCTCGGCTACTCCTTCGACGAAGGACTCGGCGCCGAGGCGGCCCAGCTCTTCGTGGTACCCGTGGCCGTACGGTTCCCCGTGGGCGAGAAGGTCACCTTCGACCTCTTCTCGGCGTGGGCGGACGGCCGTATCGAGCAGGGTGGCAACACCTACACCCTGTCCGGCCCCGTGGACACCAGCGTGAAGGTCTCGTACCTCGCCACCCCGTGGGCCCAGGTCGGACTCAGCGTGAGCATCCCCACAGGGGACGGGACGCACAACACCCAGGAAGCGCTGGTGGCGTCGGTGCTCTCCACGGACCTGCTCGGCTTTCGTGAGTCCACATGGGGCACGGGCCTGGCCATCACCTCGTCGGTGGGCGTCGCCCGCCAGATGGGAGGCTTCGGCGTCGGTCTCGCGGCGGCCTATGCCATGCGCGGCGAGTTCGAGCCCTCCGACGGCGTCGACCTGACGTACCAGCCGGGGAACGAAGCTCGATTCCGCTTCGGTCTCGACCGGAACTTCGACAACAGCACGCTCACCCTCGGCGTCTCGCTCATCAGCTACCAGGAAGACCGGGTCACCGACGACGTCGCCGCTGATCGCAACCTCTTCCAGGCGGGAAACCGGATCCGCTTCGACGCTTCCTATGCCTTCCGGGCGGGAGCCGGCGTATGGACGCTCTACGCCGCCGACCTGCTTCGCGAGAACGGCGACCTACGCGTGGACATCGTCGACGAGACCAACACTCCCGTGGACAGCACCTTCGTCCAGACGGCGAGCCAGAACCTCATCGTGGGCGGCGTCATCGGGACGGTGGGCCTCGGCGGGGGCTTCGTGTTCCGGCCACACGTCGACTACAAGTATCAGACGCGTGAGGAGGCCGACGGGGCCGACGCGGGCTCGGGCTGGATCATGGCCGCCGGCGGAGACATCCCCATGCGCCTGTTCGGGGCCGACTTCTTCCCGAAGGCGCGGGTCTACTTCGGGTCGATTCGAAGCCTGTCCGGGGAGGACGTCGGGTTGTTGGGAATGGAGTTCAAGGGGACGATCCGGGTTAGTTTCTGACGACCCGCGGCCGATACTCCTCACCGAGTCGGCCGGCATCCACCCTCTGAACGCCTCCGTACGCCCGTGACCTCCATTCGCCGTATCGGTGTCAACACCGGCGGGGGCGACGCCCCCGGCCTCAACGCGGTCATCCGCGCCGTCGTCCGCTCCGCCGAGAACCTCGGGTGGGAGATCTTCGGCATCCGCGACAGCTATGACGGGCTGTTCGAAGACGACGGCGTCGTACCTCTCGATCGGCGGTCGGTGCAAGGGATCACCCACCAGGGCGGGACCATCCTCGGCACGACGAACCGGGGCAATCCCATGAAGTGGCCGGTGAAGGAATCCGACGGCTCCGTCCGGTACGAGGATCGGTCCCAGGCGGTGGTGGACGCCATCCACGAGCACGGGATCGACGCCATGGTCGCCATCGGGGGTGACGGGTCTCTGGAGATCGCCCACAACCTGTCGCTGAAGGGGTTGAAGGTGGTGGGCGTGCCCAAGACCATCGACAACGACCTGGCGGCCACGAACCGGACCTTCGGCTTCATGACCGCGGTGGAGACGGCCACCGACGCCATCGGCAAGCTCCACTCCACCGCCGAAGCCCACGAGCGGGTGATGGTGGTGGAACTCATGGGCCGACATGCGGGCTGGATCTCCCTGTTCGCCGGGGTCGCCGGCACGGCGGACGTCATCCTCATTCCCGAGATCCCCTACTCCATGGACTCGGTGTGCGCCAAGATCGAGCAGCGCTGGGCGGCCGGTCGGGAGTTCGCCATCGTCGTCGTGGCCGAAGGGGCGTACCCGGCGGGAGGAGAGCCCCTGTTCAAGGCCGGCGGCAAGCGTCTGGGCGGAATCGCCAAGGCCGTGGCCGACGAGATCCACGAGCGCACCGGTCGCGAGACCCGCGAGCTCGTCCTCGGGCACCTGCAGCGCGGGGGGAGCCCCATCGCCTACGACCGCCTCCTGGCATTGCGCTTCGGATGCGCGGCCGTCGATCTCATCCAGAAGGGTCAGTTCGGAACCATGGTGGCCCTCGATCCGCCCACGGTTCTGGCCGTCCCCCTCGAGGACGCCATCGCGACGCGCAAGACGGTCCCCCTGGACTCGGACGTCATCCGGACCGCCCGAGCCCTGGGAACTTGTCTCGGCGACTGACCGTCCCCAGCGTCACCTGAGCAGGCGTGCGGCGGCGACGCGCGCGAGCACGAACGCCGCCGCCGCCGCCACTCCCTATGCCGCTACCCGCGACGCCGCTCCCTAGGCCGCTAGCCGCAACGCCACGCTCTACGCCGCCGACCTCAATGCCGTGGCCGAATCGGTCCGGGATGCCCGGATGGCCGGCACCAGCGCCGACAGGAAGGCGACCCCCAGCACGATGGCCACCATGGCCGTGAAGGTCACGGGATCCGTGGGCTCGACGCCATACAACAACGACTCGAGCGCCCGACCCCCGGCCAACGCCGTGAGTCCTCCCAGCACGATGCCCGCCACGGCCAACCCGATGGTGCGGCTCACCAGGCCCCGACGGATGTCGCTCGCCGATTCGCCCAGCGCCTTCCGGATGCCGATCTCCTTGGTGCGTTCCGTCACCGAGTACGACAGGACCGCGTAGATCCCCAGCGCGGCGAGGAGGAGGGCCGAGGCCGCGAACGCCACGAGGAGCTGGAGCGTGAGCCGCCGCGATGACACGGCCCGCTCCACCACGGACGTCATCGTGCGGTAGTCCTCGGTGGGCAGCTCCGGATCGACGGTCCCGATGGCGGTCCCCACCGACGCGGCGAGGACCGATGCGGGAAGGTCGGACCGCACCACCAGATCGAGGGTCCCGAAGTCGGGAACCTGGGCCATGGGCAGATAGACCTCGTTGTCGGGCATCAGCTCCAGCGCCCGATGCTTCACATCGGCCACGATGCCCACGACCTCGACCTCGTTGCGGAGGGCGATTCTCTGACCGATTGCCGCGTCGATTCCGCCGGGAAACATGGTGCGCGCAGCGGTCTCGTTGACGATCACCACCGGCGGGCCGTCGACGTTGTCGTCGGCGGTGAAGAGGCGCCCCTTCACCAGCGGGATCTCCATGGCGGAGAGGTACCGATGGTCGACGATGTGCGGGAAGAAGCTCTCGCCCTCGTCGTCCTCGTACTCCTTGCCCACGACGCGGGACCCCCATGTACGGTTCCTGCCCATGGGCAGGGCGTCCACCAACCCCACGGACGTCACACCGGGAACGGCCTCCACGCTCGCCACGACGGCATCGTAGTACGCCATGAGAGCCGGGAGCTCGTCGAAGGTCCGCGACGTACCGAGCTCCCACGCCACGAGACCCTCGGCTTCGAAGCCCGGGTCGACCTGCATGACGCTCTGGAAGCTTCGCAGCACGAGTCCGCCCAGCACGAGCAGGACGCACGCCATGGCCACCTCCGACACCACCAGAAGCTCGCGCACCCGTCGACCGGCGGGGCCGGCCGTGGAACCGCGGGGAGTCCCGGACAGCGCCTCCGCCTCGTCCCCGTCTCCCACCTTCAGAGCGGGGGCAGCGCCCACCGCCAACCCGGTGGCCAAGGCCACGAGGATGGAGAACGCCAGAGCCAGACCGTCCACGCCCACGGCATCGAGGAGCGGCATGTCCAGGCCGGTAGTACCCGCAACGTGTCGGACGGCCGCCCATGCGACGACGAGGCCGATGGCCGAGCCGCAGAGCGCAACCAGGGTGCTCTCCAGGAGAAGCTGGCGAACCAGCCTCGCTCGCGTCGCTCCCATGGTCCGTCGAATGGCCATCTCACGACTGCGCCGGGGGCTTCGGGCCAGCAGCATGTTGGACAGGTTCACGCACACGATGAGCATGAGCAGCCCAGCCGAGGCGACCAGGAGGAGCATGCCCGGCCGATAGGGTTGAGCGATGCGCGCCTGCAGCGGGCTCACCCGGGCGGCCAGGCCCCATCGGTCGGGCTGCTCTTCCTGCAGGGCCTGCACGATGCTCTCGAGTTCCGCCTGGGCCGCGTCGACCGCCGCGCCGTCCCTCAGGCGACCCACGATGGTCGTGGTGTTGCCCCACCGGTCGGTCTCGTCGGTAATGGGCCAGGGGAGGAGGATGTCCACGGGCTCGGCCGGTGCGAAGACCGACGAGAAGTCGAAGGTGGGCGGAAGCACGCCCACCACCTCGTGGGGGTGGTCGTTCAAGCGAAGGGACGTGCCCACGACGCTCGGATCGGCGCCGAATCGCCGCACCCAGAACCCATGGGTCAGCATGACGGCGTTGGGACCGCCGCGAGCCTCGCCCTCGGCATGGTATCCGAGGAAGTCGCCCTCCAGAGGAGAGAAGTCACGACCCAGGGCCGGAACCACGCCGAGGACGTCGAGGAAGTCGTGGGTGACCTCGAAGCCCGACAGGCGCTCCGGCGCTCCGGTGCCCACCATGTTGTGGCTTCCCTGCCCGGAGAACGCGTTGAAGCCGGCCAACCCGTCGAACGTCCGGGATCGCTCACGGAAGTCGCGCAGGTTGCTCGTGCGGGAGGTGACCCCCGAAAGCCCCTGGCCTCCCTCGTTCTCCACGAGTACGAGACGGTGAGGCTCCTCCATGGGGAGAGGAAGCAGGAGGAGGGGGCTCACGACGCTGAACACGGCGGTACTCGCTCCCACGCCCAGCCCGATGATGAGGGTGGCGAATACGAAGAATCCCGGGTCGCGACGGATGGCGCGCACCGCGTACCGGGTGTCCTGGAGGACCCCGCGACCGCCACGGAGACGGCCGAAGCGGTTCGCCGCGCCGACTACGGTCGTCGACACCGCGAGGGATAGAGCCTCCCACCCGTACCAGAGGCTCGCACGGAGGCGCCCCCGCTCCCGGGTCACCCGGGCATGATCTTCGGCGAGGTCTCCGAGAATGGTCCGCGACTCCTCCGACGACCCTAGGACCATCGTGAGGAGCTTCTCCGCCAGACGCGGCGGCGAGGCCTTCATGATCCGAGGACGGGGTCGAGCCCGTCGAAGAAGCGCATGAGAACGGCGTGGGATTCCCGGACCGCCTGGAGCCCCTCGTCGGTGATGCGGAGACGCCGCATGGGATGGCCGCCGCGCTCCGGCGTGCTGCTGGGCTCCACTTCCCATTGCACCATTCCCTTCTCGCACAGCCGGTCCAGCGTGCGGTACAACGCGCCGCGGGTCACCCGCCGGTCGGCGTTGGCCTCCAGGTCCTCTCGTACCCGATTCGCGTACGGCTCCTCGGCCTGCCGGAGCAGTGCCAACAGTACCAGAAGCTCGAACTCCCCGATCTTCGCCATCATCCCTCCGTAGGATACGTTGTATACCTCGCGTAGTATACGTCGTATTCTACGACAGGACCACGGGTCGAAGGGTTGCAACGGGAGTGCCGCCCGCCGGAGGCGACCGCCACCCTACCGCAGAGGGGGAGTCCCCGTCAGCGACTCCAGTCGTGCACGAAGTCCACGAGCCGGGCCACCTGATCGGGATCGGTCCGCCGGTCGATGCCGTGCCCGAGGTTGAAGACGTGGCCGTGGGCCTCGTCGCCTTCCCGCAGAACTGCGGCCGCCTCGTCGGTGAGCACGTTGGGCCGGGCGAAGAGCGCCGCGGGGTTCAGGTTGCCCTGGACGACCTTCCCGCCCAGCCGCTCGCTGGCCGCCCCGAGGGGAGTCCGCCAATCGATTCCCACCACATCCACGTCGAGCTCGGATACGGCCTCGAGGAGATGCCCCCCGCCGAAGGGGAAGTACGTGACGGGCGCCGGTACGTCGGCCAGCCCGTCGAGGATGCGGCGGACGTACGGCATTCCGAAGCGACGGTAGTCGCGTTCCGAAAGCAGACCCACCCACGAATCGAAGATCATGAGCGCGTCGGCGCCGGCCTCGTACTGCCGTCGCAGATAGTGCACCTGGGTCTCGGCCAACGCCGAGAGGAGCGTCTCCGAAGCTTCCGGTTCGGAGCGCAGCAAGGAGCGCGGCGTCATGAAGTCCTTGGAGCCCCCTCCTTCGACGACGTAGCAGAAGAGGGTGAACGGCGCCCCCGAGAATCCGATGAGGGCTTGGTGCGGGCGCAGCGCGCGCGGCCGCGGCCGACTGGTCGTTTCCGGACGCGATCACCCC
Organism: uncultured Gemmatimonadales bacterium; assembly: GCA_937983085.1. GTDB lineage: Bacteria > Gemmatimonadota > Gemmatimonadetes > Longimicrobiales > Gaopeijiaceae > UBA2589. The sequence continues at coordinate 600 of CALJKZ010000340.1, read as the reverse complement.
GGGGCTCGACAGGGGGCCGCGGCCGCCCGGCGGCTCCCGTATAGGAGCCGATTCTCCTGCGTCGCGACGTCAAGCCGCGTCGGGCGCATCCGAAGAAGAGGCTCGGGAGCACGCGCGTGTCTAGCGCGCCGACGCGCCGCGGACGGGGAGCCAGTGGCCGATTCAGCTGCGTTCGAATGGGCGTGCGGCGAGCTCGAGCGGCGCAGCGAGCTCGACCGGCTCGAGGCGCGCGGGACCGTGCGACTCGCGCTGCGCAGCGGCGGGCTCGAGGCGCGCACGGTGACCGCGGTGGAGCTGGCCAGCGTGTTCGATAAGCTCCTTCCGCGCGGGCTCGACGCGCGCGGCGTCCCGGACGGAGACGCTCTGTGCGCGGCCATCGCGGCGGGCCTGCGCGACGTGCGACTCGCCCCGAGCACCGACGCGGACTCGCCCGAGGACGTGTTCCGCCGCATCGGCGGACGCTGAGAGCGCGCGCGCTTCGCGCGCGCGGCGAAGTGCGAGGCTCGCCACCCCGATCGCCACGAGCGCACCGGTGCCGGGCTCGGGCACCTGCGGTCCGGCGACGCCGATCACGCCGGAGCCGGGCGCGAGCTCGACGTA
>CALJKZ010000339.1 GCA_937983085.1 uncultured Gemmatimonadales bacterium | reverse complement strand
GTCTCCCTCCTCGCCTACACGAACGGCATCCGCTGTCGGTTCGCGCATCCGGTGGGCGCCGCACTCTACAGGAAGCGGGCCACCACGACGGGCGTCATCGCAGGACTGCTGGCCGGGGCCCTGACGGCGTTCTTCTTCTGGCAGACGCCTGAGCTCAAGCCCTTCGACATGCACGAGGGAATCATCGGGCTGCTGGTCCACGTTCCGGTGCTTATCGGGGTGAGTCTGGCGACTCCGGCCCAGGACGAGGCCCACGTGCAGCAGTTCGTCCGGTGAGCGACGAGCGGCAGGAGGCTGCAGACGCCCGGCTCGACCGGCTCCGAACCGAGATCCGAGCGGTGGACGAGGAGCTCATCGCGCTCGTCGGTCGCCGCCGCGACCTGGTCCTGGCCATCGGACAAACGAAGCGGGAGCTGGGTCTTCCCGTCCTCGATCCGACCCAGGAGGCGCGGGTCGTACGAAGGGCCGCTGAGCTGGCCCGGGAGTTGGGGGTCGACGAGGAACTCACCCGGGACGTCATCTGGCGGATCATGAAGTCGGCCCGTGACGCACAGGAGGGGCGGACCCGCTGGGGTCCGCCCCTCCATGATGATTCGGCTTCGGGCGAGGGCTGAGCCCCCGCTTCGGCGCCAGGCGCGTACTAGTTGGCCAACGCGTCCACCACCTGGCGGCTGCCACCCTCGGGGATGCGCACGCCGTAGATCTCGTCCGGCGGTGTAACGCCCTGGATGAGGTGCGGGTTGAGGTCACGAATTACCTTCCTGTCGTCCTCCAGCGCGCGGGCTACCGCGGAGAGTGTTGTGTTGCCCGGGACGAAGACCGTCTCGTAGCGGTATGGCTTGATGGACTCGTCCACATGCGCGTTCGGGCCGGCCTCGGCGGCCAGCTTGGTGACGGCGATCATCTTCGGCACGTACTCCCGCGTCTCCCGCGGGAGGTACTCCTGAATCTTCCAGAAGGTGTCGTCGGCCATGACGCCGTCGCCGTGCCGCTTCACGATGCGCTCCACGCGTCCCGGTCCGGCGTTGAACCCGGCCGCCGCCAGGTACCACGATCCTCCGAAGCGCCCGTGGAGCCACTGTAGGTAGTCCAGAGCGGCATCCGTCGCCCGCACCGGGTCGCGGCGCTCGTCGACGTACTCGTCGACACGCAGCCCGTACTGCATGGCCGTGGGGCTCATGAACTGCCAGAGTCCCACCGCCGACACGCGCGAGACGGCGAAGGGAGAGAGCCCCGACTCGATGACCGGGATGTAGAGAAGCTCTTCGGGCATGTTCCGCTCCCTGAGCTTCGAGCGGATCATGTCGGAGAAGAGGGCCCGGCGCTCCATGAGCCGCTCGAACTCGAGCCGTCGGCTCGTCTCGAAGGCCTCGACCCACCGGTCGACGCGCGCGTTCGATTCCAGCGGCAACGCGCGGTTCGGAGCGTCTGTGACGTCGATGGCGTCGAGCATGGCCATCCGCTCGGCAGGATCGTCCTTGGTCCATGCGGCGGGAACGGCCAGCAGGGTCACCACCGTGAGCGCCTTCAACCAGTTGAGGCGAGATGCCCCGGAGAAACCGTCCTGCAACGACTCAGCGAAGGAGTCGGCGTTATCAGATCGGGACAAAGTCCCGCTGTTTGCTGGGGTAGACATGGTCCACCTCCTTTGTTGTCGCCCTCACCACCCATACTGCATATGGGGGGCCGGGGTTTCGAGAAACCCCAGGGGTGGGGGGGCGTTGATTCCGCGCTAATACCGCGCGGATGTCAAAAAGGTCCGGCCGGTGGCTTTCGCCCCGGATCCGGACCCTTTCGATGAGTCAGCGAACTATTCTGCTTCGTAGACCGAAACGACGTTCCGGGCGTGCATGCGCTCGAACTTCACTACACCCTCGATGAGGGAGAAGAGCGTGTCGTCACCGCCGCTGCCGACGATCCGGCGGGGGTGGAACTTGGTGCCGCGCTGACGGATGATGATCCCGCCGGCACGTACCGGCTGGCCGCCCGCGCGCTTCACGCCCAGGTGATTCGGATTGCTGTCTCGGCCGTTTCGGCTCGAGCCTACACCCTTTTTGTGTGCCATGACTGACTCGCTATCGAGAGGGTCGAGGCGCTAACCGAGCGCGACTTCTTCGACCCGGATCTCCGTGAAGTTCTGGCGATGACCCTGCTTCCTGCGGTAGCCCTTCCGGCGCTTTCGCTTGAACACGATCACCTTGTCTCCGCGTCCGTGGCGGATGACTTCGGCCTTCACCGAAGCACCTTCCACGGTCGGCGTCCCGACCTGGACGTTGTCCTCGCCGTCACCGGCGAGAAGCACGTGGTCGAAGGTCACCGACTCCCCGGGCTCGCTTTCCAGCGAGGGGATGCGGATACGAGCCCCGGGCTCGGCCCGGAACTGCTTTCCACCAGTCTCAAAAACTGCGTACATATCGAAATCCCAAGAGGGCTTCGGTCTTCGCTGCAGAGCGGTTAATTGTCGTAAAAGGCCCGTCGGCGGTCAACCCGTGGCACCACCGATCCGGTCTTCCGCGCTCTGAGGACGGCCCCGCTAGGCCGCGTACTTCTCCGTGACGTCGGTCTCCGCGGGGCCCGACAGCAGACGGAACTCGTCCAGGCGCATGAGGGGGTCGTCGCGAAGGCGAAGGTCCAGTCGCGTGCGCCCCTTGAGGCGCTTCAGGAGCTCGGGCTCCTCCTCCATGACCCGCAGCGCCACCTCGGGATGCACCCGGACGACGATGCTCTTCTCCTCGTTGGAGGCCGCGGCCCGCTTCAGGGTCCGCTCGATCTGCCGCACGACTGTGGCCGGCGTGTAGACGCGGCCGATACCCCCGCACGACGAGCACACCGCCGTGAGGGCATTGAAGATGGACGGCCGCACCCGCTGGCGGGTCATCTCCACCAGGCCGAGGTTCGACACCTCGAACGCCTTGGTCCGGGCCCGATCGCGCCCTAGATGACTTCGGAGCTCCCGCAGCACTTTGTCGCGGTTCTCCTGGGACTCCATGTCGATGAAGTCGACGACGATGATTCCGCCCACGTCCCGCAGTCGGAGTTGCTTGGCGATCTCGCGGGCGGCTTCCAGGTTCGTGCGGAGAATCGTCTGCTCCGGATCCTTCTTGCCCTTCCCGGTGAACCGCCCGGTGTTCACGTCGATGGAGACGAGGGCCTCCGTGGGCTCGATGACCACGCTGCCCCCGGACTTGAGGGGAACCTGTCGGCGGAACGCCTTCTGGATCTCCTCCTCTACTCCGTACTTGTCGAACAGGGGCTCCTGACCATTGTGCAGGTGCACAAGGTCCAGCAGCTCCTCGTCGACGGTACGGACGTAGTCGCTGATCTCCTCGTACGTCTTCTTGGAATCGACGCGCAGGGCCTCGAACTTGTCGCTGAAGAGGTCCCGGATGACTCCGCTGATGAGCGTCGCCTCCCGGTGCACCGCCGCCGGGGCGCTCTGGCTCCGGGCGTTCTCCTGGATGGACTGCCACCGCTCATGGAGGCGCTGGAACTCCCGCTCCAGCTTCTCCTTGGTGACCTCCTCACCGACGGTGCGGACAATGAGACCTCCGCTGTTCTTCGGAAGGATCTCCTGGGCCATCTTGCGGAGCTTCGATCGCTGGTCGCGGCCTTCGATCTTGCGGCTGATGCCCACACGCGACGAGTGGGGCATGTACACCAGGAATCGGCCTGGCAGGGAGATCTCCGCCGTGAGGCGGGGCCCCTTGGTACTGATGGCTTCCTTCGTGACCTGCACCAAGATCTCCTCGCCCTTCCTGATGTGATCCTGGATGGGCGGGAGCTTGCGGTTCCGGCGGCCGCGACGGCCCCCGTTCCCGTTTCCGTTTCCGTTGTCGTCGCCCTCATCGAGGACGAGGTCGGAGACGTGCAGGAAGCCCGCTTTCCCGGTCCCGATGTCGACGAACGCCGCCTGGATGCCGGGCAGCACGGCTTCGACCTTGCCGAGGAAGATGTCGCCCAGGACCCGATTCTGATCGGGTCGGTCGAACATCACTTCCACCAATTGATTCTCTTCACGGAGCGCGACCCACGATTCACGGGGGTTCGAGCTCACGAGGATTTCTCTCCTCACATCTTCTCCACTGTGTGGGTCGGTCCCCGTCCCTCACCGGGCACCGGGCGCGTCCCCTGTCTGCTCGCAGCCGAATGCTTCACGAGCAGAGCGGGCGACCGCCTGGTCTCCGGCGTCCTCGGGAGCGGCGACGGTGTCGGCTTCGATCAGAAGCCGCGCACCGCCCGCCCGCTGAGGGGCCGACGCTTCTTCGTCAGTTTGCTTCCATGCCGGCGGGCTCGAGAGCCTCCTCCGGCAGATTCTCCATCGGCGACTCGGTCAACACCTCGTCCAACAGCTTGCGGGCGATGACGAGTCGCTGAATCTCGTTGGTCCCTTCTCCGATCTCGCAAATCTTGGCGTCGCGCATCATGCGCTCCACCGGGTACTCGCTGGTGTATCCTGCGCCACCCATGACCTGGATGGCCGCGAGGGTGGCCCGCATGGACAGCTCGCTGCAGAAGAGCTTGGCCATGGCGGCTTGCTTTCCGAACGGCTGACCCTGGTCCTTGAGCCACGCCGCGTGGTACGTGAGATGCTTCGCCGCCTCGATGTCGGTGGCGATGTCCGCCAGCTTGAACTGGACCTGCTGGAAATCCCAGACCCGCTGTCCGAACTGCTCGCGGCCGCTGGTATAGCGGACGGCGGCTTCCAGGGCCCCTTCGGCGAGGCCCAGTGAAAGCGCCGCCACGCCGATGCGGCCGGCGTCCAGCGTCTTCATGAAGTTGATGAAGCCCTGCCCTTCGTCACCGAGGCGCTGGCTCTCGGGCACGAAGGCGTCTTCGAAGTGGAGCTCCCGGGTGTCCGAGGCACGCCACCCCATCTTGTCTTCCTTCTCCCCGGCGCGGACGCCGGCGGTGAAGGGCAGATCTTCACGGTGCCCCCATCCCAGGGCCTGGGCCCGCTCCACGTCCACGGTGGGCTTGCAGACGATGAAGCTGCTGATACCCTTCGCTCCCCGGCCCGGCTCCGTCACCGCTGTGGCCACGAAGATCTCTCCGACGCCGGCGTTGGTGATGAAGATCTTCGAGCCGTCGATGCGGTACCCGTCGTCCTCACGCACGGCGCGTGTCCGCGTCCCAGACGCGTCGGATCCGGCGCCAGGCTCCGTGAGGCCGAAGCCGCCGAGGACTTCGCCTCGAGCCAGCGGCGGGATGAAGCGTCGCTTCTGCTCCTCGGTGCCGAAGGAGAGGATGGGCGAAAGGCCCAGGGTGGTGTGGGCGGACACGGTGATGGAGTGACTCGCGTCGAACTTGGCGAGCTCCTCCACCACGAGGATGTAGCTCAGGTAGTCGAGGCCCTGGCCACCGAGCTCCACGGGAACGGGGATACCGAACAGCCCCATCTCCGCCATGGCCTTGGCGTTCTCCCACGGGAACTCGCCGCTTTCGTCCAGATCCCGGGCCACCGGTTCGATGGCCTCCCGAGCGAAGCGGTTGACCCGCTCGACGAGGGCGACGTGGTCGGGGGTGAGATATCGATCCATCAGGCAGGAATATCCGATTCGAGGCTGCGCGCGCACCGAAATCCGGCGCGGAAGGCGCCAGCGGCGCGCCATCAGTACAAAATAGCGCAAAATGCGTCCCAGGAGGCGCGCCGTGTTCGTGCCACGGGCCCCTACCCAGGTGCCGAGGATTCAGACACCTCGGCCCTTCCACGGTTCCTGCCGACGTCGCCCCGGGCCCGACGCCTTGCCGTCCTCGTCGGACGGGAGTAATATGCATCTTGCATATGCTAAATGCATAATTCGCCGACCCTCACCGACATCTTCCATGACGACGCGCGATCCAGGGCACGCCGAAGCCCCCATGAAGCCGGTCCACCACATGATCCTTCTGCTCCTCGCCGAGGAGCCCACCTACGGCGTCGAGCTCATGGACCGCCTCGAGGCCCGGTCGGAGGGCGCCGTGCGCCTGAACCCCGGGTCCCTGTACCGAACCATCGCCAAGCTCGTCGACGACGGACTCGCCGAGCCGCTGGAGGAGGCGTCGGGCCCGGAGGGGACCGGGGCTCCCCGGAAGGTCTACGGCGTCACCGATCGGGGCCGTTCCGCGCTCCGCGCCGAAGCCCGACGCCAGGCCGTCCTCCTCGACGCTGCCCGCGCGTTGGACCTGGTGGAGGAGACGCCGTGAAGCGAGTCGACCGGGTGACTCGGCTGTTCCGCGCCCTCACGTGGCTCTACCCGCCCTCCCATCGCCAGGTGTACGGGGCCGAGATCGTGTCGGCATCGAAGCATCGGTGGTCCCGACCGGCCGCGACGCTCTCGAATCGCACGGCGGTTCGTGTCGCTGTGGTCTGGGGGGCGGCGGGCGTGTGGCATGACCGTCTCCGGGGTCCCGGCGGAGCCCTCTCCGGCGGATGGCTCCTCGACGGTCGATTCGTCCTCCGCTCGCTCTGGAGGAGCCGGGGGTATGCGGCGACGGCCGTCCTCGTCCTCGCCTTCTCCGTGGCCGCGGCCACCACCGTGTTCAGCTTCGTGCGGGGCACCCTCATGGCCGCGCCTCCCTACCCCGATCCCGAAGAGGTGCTCGTGGTGTGGGGGAGCAACGTGGAAGACGGTCAGCTTCGCGACGTCGTGTCCGGACCGGCCTACCTCGAGCTCCAGCGCCGGACGACGACGTTCGACCACATCGCGGCCTTCCACCATGACGCTGCCTACCTCCTCGCGGACGGCGGGCGGCCCGAAGTGCTGGACGCGGTGGAAGCGAACGCCGATTTCTTCCCGGCTCTCGGGGTCCAGGCCGCCATGGGGCGCGTCTTCGGCGAGGAGGACCGGATGTCGGGCGCGGCGCGAACCGTCATCGTCACCCACTCGTTCTGGCGCAACCGACTCGACTCGGACCCCGACGTCATCGGCACGACCCTCCCCTTCGAGGGCAACGCCCGAACCGTCATCGGCGTCCTTCCCGAGGGCTTCGAGTGGCTGGCCCCCGCCCCGCTCTTCATTCCGCTGCGCGACGACGTGCTCGCGGCCGACAATCCGGGACGCATCCACTACAACGTCGTGGCCAGGATGGCCGACGGCGTGACCATCGCCGATGCGTCCGCCGACGTCGCCCGGGTGGCCCGGGACTTCACCGACATCTACCCCGGCTTCGAGGGGTGGTCGTTCCACGCCGAACGCTTGCACGAAGTGACGGTAGAGGCGGTCCGGGCGGTGATCCTCGCGCTGGCGGCCACCGTGTCGGTGGTGCTGCTCGTGGCCCTGGTCAACCTCACCACGCTGTTCCGGATCCGGGCCCTGGCCCGCTCCGCCGAACTCGGCGTCCGTCGAGCCCTGGGCGCCGGCTGGGCGAGGGTGGCCCGCATCCTGGCCATGGAGACCACGCTCCTCGCCAGCCTCGGCGCCGGCCTCGGTCTCGCTCTCGCCCCCGTTCTCCTGAATCGGGTCACCCAGATCGTGCCCGAGTGGATTCCCATTCCCGAGTCGGCGTCGCGGGTGCCGGCCCTTCAGGCAGACCTCGACCCCGGCGTGGCCCTCACCGCCTTCCTGGTGGCGGTCGGGGGCGCCTTGGTCCTGACTCTCCCGAGCCTCTCCACGGCGCTGCGTGGCGCAGACCCCCGGGGGTCGAGGGGGGTGCACGGAACCATTCGCGGGACGCGGCTCCTGGTGGGGATCGAGATCGCCGTCGCCACCGCCCTGTGCGTGGGTGCCAGCCTCATGGTACGCAGCGCCGACAACCTTCTGGCCGTGGATGTGGGCCTCGAGCACGAGGGCCTTCTCACCCTGTACTACGGGGACACATGGGGAGAAGACCCCGAGGGCCGGACCACCTACTACCGCCGGACCGTCGAGGCCGTGCGTGCCATTCCCGGAGTGCAGGCCGCAGGTGTCATCGACTACATCGATTTCCAGGCCGAGGACGACTTCGCCCGCATCTACTTCCTGGACCGTTCTCTCCAGCCCACACGGGACGTGCGGGAGGAGTGGCGGCGTGTGGACGAGGGCCTCTTCGAAGCGGCCGGCATGCCCATCGTTGCGGGGCGCGGCTTTCGCTCCGACGACTTCTCCGGCACGCCCAACACCGCGGTGGTCAACGAGGCCTTCGCCGAGAAGCATTGGCCCGGCGGGTCACCCGTCGGCGCCATGGTGAGCACCCACGACGAGGCGTACCGGGACATGCAAGTGGTGGGTATCGTCCAGGACGTCCGCTCCCTCGGGCCCGCGGCTCCCCCACCGCCCATGCTCTACGTGCCTCTCCAAGGCAATCCACGAGGCACCATGGGCCTGTACGCTCGCGTGGCAGGCAACGTCATCGGGTACGTGCCTGCGCTGCAGGAAGCCGTCTGGTCCGTGGACTCGTCCCAGCCCATCGCCGGTGTGTGGCCCATGTCGGCCTTCGTCGACGCGTGGGTCGCCGTGCCCAGGGCGGCGCGGTCGCTGGTTCTGGCCCTGGCCGTCCTCACGCTCCTCCTCGCGGCCGTCGGGGTGTTCGGCATCGTCGCGTTCCTCGTTCGAACCCGCCGGTCCGAGTTGGGCGTGAGGCTTGCCCTGGGTGCCAGTCCCGACCGACTCGAGCGCGACCAGATGAACGCGGTGGTGGGGATCGTGGCCGTGTCGCTCATCGCCGGCGTGGTGGTCGGGGTCGTGGCTGCCCGGGCCGCCCAGGGACTCCTCTACGGGGTCCCGCCGCTGGACCCCATCTCCGTGGTGGTGGCGGTTCTGGCAACCAGCTCCGCGGCGCTGCTGGCGAGCTACCTCCCTGCCCGCCGCGTCGGGCTCATCGATCCGGCGGAGGCCATGCGGGCGGAGTAACGGCTACGGGGCTTCCATCTCGTCCACGAGCACGGCCACGATGCCTTCGAGCTTGGCCGCCTCACGTCGAACCATCGCACCATACACCACGCGCAGGACCATGAAGACGGCGGGGACGAGGAGCAGGCTGATCACCATCCCGATGGCGACGGCCTCGTCCGCAGCCGTGATGAACCCGACGGCGCTCAGGACCGCGGTGAGCGACAGGGGCAGCCCGAACAGAAGGTTCGTCAGACCCGCGAGGTTGGACCCGGCCCGGATCTTCGTGCCCCCGTCCGCCGGAGCGATGGTGACGTACTGATCCACCGTCTCCGAGCCGCCCGACCACTCCACGGACCCGTGGATCTCCGCGGCCTGTCCCTTCTTGCCCATTCCGCTCCGTACCAGGGCCAGGAGCTCGGTCGCATCGCCTGGATCGAGCGGGGCCCGGGCGAAGCCTTCGACGTCAACCGATCGTGGGCCACCGAGGAGTCCGCCTCGTTTCGGGGGTGGTGGCCGGCGGAGCGAGCGGGCCGCCTGATCCACGGCCTGAGGCGCGATGCCCACCTCTTCGCCGATGGCCTTGAGCTCGGCCAGGGACACGCCCTCCGGCGACGCCCCTCCCCCCGCCCGGTCGACATCGACGGCGCGGCGAAGGATCTCCCTTGCCTCCTCGTCGGAGTAGCGAGGACCCCCGTCGTCGGAACCGTTCACCCGGCCCTCAGTTCCCGTTGTCCATGTCGGCTGTGATGAGCCAGTGTCCCTGGGCGTCGCGGCGAAGCGTGAGAACGAACTTGCCCCCGTCCGGGCTCCCCTCCCGGTTCGAATATCCGCCGAGGATGTATCCCACCGACCCTTCTACGGCGTAGTCGAAGGCCCGCAGGTACAGCGGCCCGCCCGACGTCGCGTACGCCTCCTGGATGGCGGCTCGGCCTCTCGCGGGCGGGTGGCCGGGCCGGAGCACATACCCGTCGGGCGCGAAGAGTTGGGCCAGGGCCGCCGCGTCGCGGTTGCGCCACCCTTCCTCGTAGTCGCGCAGCACCCGGTCGAGCTCGGGCGGCAGGACGATCGTAGCGGGAAGGGCATTATCCGCCGCGGCCGTTTGGGCGACCGCGGGGCTGCCAACCACCAGGAGGGCCACCAGCGCGAACACCAGCCCGACCGTCCGTTTCCACGACATGCGCATCTCCTCCTCCCACCGATTCTCGTTCCCCGAAACGTACGGCCCTTCCCTCGGAAGCGTCACTCCCACCGGAAGACCCGGGCGGAGACCGCCGTGAGCACCCCGACGATGGCGGGCAGGGCGGCGGTACTCCCCAGATGCCAGCCCGCTCCATCCCACACACTTTCCAGCAGGGTGACCGCGTGGGTCGTGGGCAGCAGCAACGCCAACTCCCGTAGCCCCGAGGGGAGGGCGTCTACAGGGAAGAAGAGCCCCGAAACGGCGATCATCGGGTACAGCAACGCCGCGGTGATGGGCTGAGCGAAGCGGGCCGTCGGGACGATGCTGGCGATGATGAAGCCCAACGAGAGGATGCTGAGCGTGCCCAGGAGAAGGGCGAGCGTGAAGCTCACCAGATCGACGTCGAGGGCGCCGGGAATCACCTGCCGCCCCGCCAGGACGAGCAGCACGAGTCCGAGCACCGTGAAGGCGAGCTTCACGAACACGTGGGCGGAGAGGATGGTCACCGGTGAAAGAGGCGTGGCACGCAGGCGCTTCAGGATCCCGCTCTCGCGATAGATGGCCATGATGGCCACCAGCGAGAGGACAGCACTCACGGCGATGAAGAGCACGGCGAGAACAGGAATGTTGAAGGGAGCCTCTTCGAGCCCCGCTGCCCCGGCATCACCCCGGGCGAAGACGCCTCCGAGGGCCACGAAGAGCAGCACCGGCAGACCCAACGTTCCGAAGAGGCCCATGGGCTCGCGCACGAAGACCTTGGTCTCCACCCACGTCAGCTTCCAGAAGCCCCTGAGCATGGTCAGTCCCGGATCCCGTGACCGGTGAGCTTCAAGAAGACGTCTTCCAACGTCGGCGTCTCCGTGCGGAAGTTGGTGACCTCCACGCCGTGCTGGGCGATGGCCTGGACGACGTGGGTCACGAACCGCGCACCGACACCTCTCGCGGTGTGGCGCCGTCCCTCCGTCGACACATCGATCACGTCGTCCAGGCCGCTCAGCGCGGGCGCGACGTTCGGGCTCTCGCTTGCGACGACGGCGGCGTGCTCCGGGCAGTGCCGGTGGACCAGCTCGGGGGGCGTACCCAGTTCGATGAGTCGTCCGTGCTCGATGATCCCCACTCGGTCGCAGAGGCGCTCCGCCTCTTCCATGAGGTGGGTGGTGAGAAAGACCGTCTTGCCGCGCTCTCGGATGGAGGTCACCAGGCCCCAGATGGCCCGTCGCGCCTGGGGATCCAGGCCCGTGGTAAGCTCGTCAAGAAAGACCACGTCGGGTTCGTGGATGAGGGCCAGCGCGATGAAGAGCCGCTGCTTCTGGCCGCCCGAGAGCGTCATGAACCAGGCGTCGCGTTTCGATTCCAGCCCCAGGCTCGATAGGAGATCGGCCGGATCCACCACGCTCGGATAGAGCGATGCCCACAGATCCACGGCCTCCCACACCTTGATGCGCTTCTGGAGCTGGGCCTCCTGGTACTGGACGCCGATGCGGCGCCTCAGCTCCATGGCATCGCCCCGGGGGTCGAGG
>CALJKZ010000338.1 GCA_937983085.1 uncultured Gemmatimonadales bacterium | reverse complement strand
GGACGAAGAGCTCGATCTGGTCCTCGAAGGGGGCGACCTTCTTCTTGATCTTCCGCGTCGCTTCGCCTCCCGTGGCGATGATGGCCCGCTCCAGGTTCTTTCGGACCACAGCCTCGGGCGCGCCCAACTCCTCCACGGGCTCCAACAGCTTGTAGTAGCCCTTCCGGATCTTCCGGAGACGGCCGTCTTCGAACTGGTAGCCGCGGTGGGTCTCACGCTCCCAGGCGAGGACCGCGACGCCCCATTCCGGGCGTTTCGCGTGCCGGAACAGCTGTCCTTCGAGTGCGGGCGTCGTGTCGGAGGTCGTGGTCAGGGTCGCTCGAGCCAATGGGACATCCTCTTGCTTGCGACCGCGCCCGGAGGGGTCCCGGGAACGGCCCGTGGAACGTGGTGGAGAGCCGCACGGAGGGCTCCCAAACTGCCGGATTCTGGTTTACCAGACCCTAAACATATGCAAAATCGTCACTTACGTCACGGTGTGGCGATCAAATCGATGAGGCTGCGGCTCTGCCGGCTACGAAAACGGGCCGGAGCCCCGACAGGACTCCGGCCCGAACCCGCGGAAACAAGGCCGCGGGAGACGCACGAGCGGGCTAGTTGCCGCTACCCACTACGTAATGACCGCCGATGCCGAACAGCCATATGGTGTTGTCGGCGAAGAGGGCGTCGACTGCGGTGTGGATACCGAAGCCGCTGGGGAAGGTGAATCCCACGCCGGCCGAGGCGCCCAACTCCGTCTCCGTGCTGGAGAAGCCCGACGCCGACACCCGGATGATCTCGAGGCGCGGCATCACCCACGGCGCGATGGCCGCTTCCGGTGACTGAGCGTACCCCTTGATGGCGATACCGAGTGGGAAGCGAAGGAAGGTTGCGTCGCCGGGTCCGATCCAACCGAACCCGCCATTGAACGCCACCGTCGCCGATTCGCCTTCGACGAGATCGACGCCGACCGAAGCGCCGAGGGTGAGCTCGGAGTCACCGCCGCCGTCGACGAATCCCAGGCCGCCCATGAAGGATGCCGCCTCGGCGGTACGACCCACGACAGCTCCGTAGGCGTCGGCCTGACCGGAGTTCTCGTTGAGGCCGCGGCCGTAGGTGGCGGCCAAGAAGGTCGACGGCTCACCGTTGACGGACGGAAGCGCGTAGAACGGGAAATCCCAGAGCTGAGCGCTCGCCGGAAGAGCCATGACGAGGAGCAGCCCGAAGGCGAGCGCGAGCCCGCTGATGCGTTGCCACATGGTGATCATCCCCCCAGTTGTGTGAAAAACACCGTGTGCGCGTCTGTACTACCCACACAACACGCACTTTCGACGTTCGTCGCGTCAAGGATCGTGAGGCGGGAACGGAGCGCGGACATTGCGGATTCCCCCGACCGTACGTTGCACCGCAGCCTCCACGGCTCTACAACCAGAGACTGGACTGCATTCAGCCCATCCATCAGGAGAACCCGTCATGCGCTTCCGCCGTATCCTCGCTGCCATCGCCGTCCTCGCCTGCACTCCCTTCGCCGTCGAGGCACAGACGGCGGTGACCGAGTCCCTCGCCGGCCTGTACGAGATCACCACGACCAACATCATGGCGACGGCCGAGCTGGCCGATGCCGACCTTCTGGCGTACCGGCCCACCGACGACGTGCGGAGCACCGCCGAGCTCCTCGGCCACATCGCCAACGCCCAGTTCGCCTTCTGCTCGGCTGCGGCGGGGGAGAGCAGCCCTCAGACGGAGAACTACGAGGAAACGCGCACGACGCGGGACGGCCTCATCGACGCGCTGCAGGCCGGCTTCTCGTACTGCGACGGCGTCTTCGACGCCATGACCGACGCCGACGGCGCGCGCGCCGTGAACTTCATCGGCCCGAGCACGGCCCATGGCGTGCTCGCCTTCAACTCGGCGCACAACTACGAGCACTACGGCAACCTGGTCACGTACATGCGCATCAACGGCATCGTCCCGCCTTCCTCGCGGTGATCGGGGTCTGACGGACGGACACGTCGCGAGTCGTGTCGGACCGTACGGTGGTCGTCGCCCTCGTGGTGACGGCCACCGTTTTGGTGGGGGGGTGCGTGCCGGAACCACCGCGCCGGCTCGAAGAGGGGCCGTGCGCTTCGACGTACTCCGCCCTGGTGGAGGGGTGGGTGGCGCGAGGTCCCGCGTTCGGCGACGGTGCCCAGGACGGGACGGTCCCCGTACGCACCCCCGTGGGGGAGATCGGCGACTGGGTCGTCCGCACGCCCCGGGGGGACGTGGTGCTCGTGGACGACGGTAGGGCCGTGCCGGTGTGCGGGGCGGCCGAGGGCCGAGCAGGAGTCTCCGTGGAGGTCACGGACGAGGGCGGAATCGTGGCGCCCTTTACCGACGCCGACCTACGTGCCGCCCTCGAGACCCATGCCGACGGGGTGGTGGTCTACGTCTGGTCGCCCCACATGCCGCTTTCGGTGGACGGATACCGCGAGGTGCTCGGCGCTGCCACCCGTCGGGGCTTCACCGTGATCCCCGTGCTCTTCGCCGCCTCCGATGGCGCCTTCGCCCGTCGCGAAGCACGGCGGGTGGGGATGCCCGAGAGTGCCCTTCGGACGGTGACGTCGGCCGAGCTCCTCCTACGGGATGCCCAGGTCCACGCGCCGTCGGTGGTGGTCTTCCGGGGCCGGACCGTCTCGCCCGTCATGCCGGGCTACCGGGATGCCGACGGGTACGGACGCTGGTTGGACGCCGCGTTCAGTTCCGCGGAGCGACCGCCCGGCAGACAGCCATGAGCGCGTCGAAGTCGCGATCGCCCGACCCCTCGTCTCCTCGGGCATCGTCCACCAGGGCGGTGCATTGAGGTACCGACAGTGAGCGGGCGTGGAGGGCGCGCGCGTGGGCGTCCCGGCGGGACGGCACGGTCACGTGGCGCTCGTCGATACACGCGTTCTGCCAGAGTGACCCCAACTCGTCCCAAAGCGCCATCTCCGCGGTGGTTGCGGGTTCAGGTCGCCACCCCCGGGACGCCGGGTCCACGACCCTGAAGTCGAACCGCTTGGCGTCGTCCGAATCGCGGGGCACCCGGTTCGAGATGTAGAAGAGGTTCCCGTCGGGGAAGAAAGCCGGGAAGTAGCTCCCCACGCCGCTCTCCAGCGAGGTCGAGAGGCGCTGCATGGCCGAGTGGCCGACAATGGACCCGTCCTCGTCCCTGTCGAGACGCGCAACGACGACGTCGGTGATGGTCCCGTCGGGAAGCCCGCCGTTGACGAAGGGCGTCAGATAGGCTCCCTGACTCAGGTGGAAGGTGAGCATGGAGCCGTCGAAGCTGAAGTCGGCCTTGCCGGCCGCGAAGCCCAGGTCCGTCACCAACTCGCACGTCGTCGTTCCGGCCGCCGGGTCCAGGGAGGTGATCTCGAAGACCTTGAGGGACGACCCTGCCGAGTATCCGTTGCCGGCGTTTTCGCTCGTGTACGCGGCGACATACCGCCCGTCCTTGGAGATGAACGGGGTGTTCAGGTCGTTCTGCACCGCCGGACAGATGGCCATGGGCGCCGAGGGCGTGACGTCGAGAAGGCGGCCGTCGGATGCGTCGTGGGAGAACACGTAGTCGGTGATGCGAAAGCGAGACTCGTGGTTCGTACCCGAGAACATGAGGCGGTACGTCGTGTCCACGCGTCCGGAAGCCGTCGTCTCCGAGACGAGGGCGGTGGACTGGTAGTAGACCCGTTCCAGGGCCGGATGGTCGTGGATGAACGCCGGCTCCAGATCTGGGATGTCCTCGCCCACGGCCAGCGCCTCGAGCATGGGTTCCACAGGGTAGAAGCGGACCGTGGAGTCGGGCGTGTAGTACGACGGCACCGTCATGTAGCGTCCGT